>CAMYNE010000126.1 GCA_947259675.1 uncultured Pirellulaceae bacterium | reverse complement strand
GGGGCAAGACCGCAGCGTTCTAAAAGTGGGAAGAGGCATCATTTCTCACAAAAATTCTCGTGTGGAGAGATCGATGGTCGAAATTAAGCACAAGACCACTGGTAAGGTTTTGATCAAGGCTAAAGGTTCGTCTTTGAATGGCTGCGTAATAAAGGGTAAAGACCTTTCTGGAGCTGACTTTTCCAACATGCACCTTTCCAACGTGACGTTCACCAGCAGCAACCTCACGGAAGCCAGTTTTCGAGATGCGACGTTGGTTGAATGCAAGATCACGAATTCCGTTGCCAAACGAGCCGATTTTACCGGTGCCAAACTGGAAAAGGCCGATTTCTCTGACACGATTTTTGACGTCAGCAAGTTCATTCGTTGCCAAGGCAATGGCGCTTTGTTTCGCCATTCGAAGATCAACGGAGGCGATCTGGCTGGATCTGATTTCTCTAACGCCGATTTCTTTTTTGCGGAATTACGAGCAGACTTCAAAGGTGCCAACCTTTACGAGGCCAATCTTTTTGGTGCCGACCTCACGCAAGCCGACTTCACGCAATGCGATTTGCGGAAGTCCAATATGACTGATGCAAATATTCAGCGAGCCAATTTCGCTTATTCAAAAATGCAAGATTGCATCGGCACCAATGGCCGTCCTTGGGGTTTCTCTGCGAAAAGTAGCAAAGTGGAGAAAAAGCCGTGGTGGAAAATCTGGAATAACGCGGCCCTCTAACAGCTCCACCTGTGAACTAACTGTGGTCTGGAGCGACGAACCAATTACAAACCGGCCGCATCGTGGCAAATTGGCTATATGCCCGTCATTATTGCCACTTTTTCACCCGTAATTCAATAGCGTTTGAGTTGCACTGTCCATCAGCCGAAAAATCCCATCGTAGACGGAGCGATTTTATGCAGTCGGGATTCAGCTTGTGGCCGATAAAGATATTTGTTGACAAGAACTTGCCGTAAGTCCTGAATTCACAACGGCTGATAGCTTTACACCCGGAAGGAATCTGGACTTACGCTCAAGTGCTTCCAGGTGTTTTCGATGCGGCTTCATTTTTTGGCAATTTGGAGCAATAATTGGGAAAACTGCTAACTCAACATTCCGCCGCCTTCAGCAGGGACACAGGAGACGAAACAGCAATGGATCGATTGGCCTCGACTAGCGCGAAGTCTCCGGAAAAGCTGCGCACCGAGCTTCTCGATCTGTTTACGCACTTTGAAGAGGGGTTTCGAAAAGACTATCCGCTGTTCTGGCTAATGACGCTTGTTGGTCCCATCGTCCTGACGGCCGCAATCTTGATCGGCTTGGGTCTGTTTGTTGGCTGGGACTATTCTTACTCTGTTGTCGTCCATGCATTTTTGACCTTTTTTGTGTTTGGTCGGTTTATTGTTTTGTTGGGGATGCCGGATGCGGTTCAGCAAGCCTACGAAATCACGATGCATGCGGGGGAGTTGTTCGCGCTAGTTACGTACATGGATGTGATGGTCGCCATGTTCGTTACTTTTCACATGGGCTTTTTGTTTCGATTCCCATACGTCGGTCCCAAGATTGCTGCTTTGGTATGGGACGGCAAGTTCATCATGGCCGCTCACCCCTGGATTCGTCGAATGGCATTCCTGGGGCTTGTGCTGTTCGTCATGTTCCCAACGTCGACGACGGGAAGTATCGGCGGTTCGATTTTCGGACGCCTGTTGGGACTAAGTCGTTTTCTCACGGTGACTGGTGTGTTGCTTGGAAGTTTGATGGGTAACGCATTGATGTATGCATTTTCAAAGCGAATCGATCGTTACATTGATCCCAGCAACATGTGGATCAAGATCGCTGGCGGGGTGATTTTGGTTGGAATTTTTGTTCTCATCGAAATTCGTTATCAAGCCGTCAAGAAAAAGTACTTTAAAAAAGATCAGACGGTAGAATAAACAAAGCGTTTTCGTTCAACAGATTGATCGCAACGTTCACGAATAACAATCGTTCAAGGCTCACCACATATTGAAATCTACTTGGTCGCAGCTCAACTCCGAAATTGAGACTTGCCAGAAATGTCCGCGGCTCGTCGCACACTGCCAGAAAGTCGCCACCTTAAAGCGCAAAAGCTACTCAGATTTTGATTATTGGGGAAAACCGGTAGCCAACTTTGGCAAAGCGCCTGCGCAACTGTTGATCATTGGCCTCGCCCCGGGAGCACATGGAGCCAATCGCACTGGCCGGATGTTTACTGGCGACCGCAGTGGAGACTGGCTGTTTGGAGCCCTTCATCGGGCCGGATTTTCAAACCGGGCTGATTCACGGCACGCCAAAGACGGTCTTCGCTTAAGGAATTGCGTCATTACCAATATTTGTCATTGTGCGCCACCCGACAACCAACCTTTGCCTGGGGAACTCGAATCGTGTCGACCATTTCTGGACGAGACGATTCGCTTGGTCCGCCCTGCGATTTTCCTGGCCCTGGGTGGGTTGGCTTGGCAAGCAATTGTAAAAATCGCGATCGAATCCAACTGGCTAGACGATCCAAAACCTCGGCCCAAATTCGGGCACGATGTAAAAGTCGAATTGAGGCCCACCTCCGAAAAGGCAAAAACTCCCCGTTCATCACAAGAATCCAGGCGATGGCTGGTAGGCAGTTATCATCCGAGCCAGCAAAATACGTTTACCGGGCGCTTGACTGAAGAGATGTTTGATCAAGTATTCAAGGAAATTAACCGCCTAATTCGAATTGAAAGCAAATCGTGAGTTCTGAATTTCCGCAGCCCGAAAATGAACCAGCGCCACAGGATCAGCCGGCCAATCCTCCAAGCTACGATCGGGCGGAAGAGCCGTCGTCGAGTACCGCTTATGTCCCTCAATATGCGCCAACGCCAGATCCAGATTCGCCAAGTCGATTATTGCCTCAGCAAGAATTAGAGGGCAACCGCGGATTGGTCGCTTTTTCCTGGCTGATCATACTCGGAATAACATTCTTCATTTTTGCCTCGACAACCTATATTCAATTTGTAAGACCTGAGCCCGAGGGACCGCGTGATATCTCAAAAGCCGAGCTGATGCAGATTAATCTGCAAGGCAAGATGTTGCTCGGCTACAAACTGCTATTTGGCGACCAGCTGGGCGCGGCCAATCCCAAAGACAACTCGCTGGCATCGCAAATTGCGACCATGAATACAGGTCCTCCCGAATCGAGATACGGTGCCGCGATTTTGACTAACGAATTTGTCGATGCCGCGGCAGCACTCGAGCAACTTGCCCAAGTCGATAATCTGATTGTCAAACTTAACTATGAACAGACGGAGAAACAGCAACGACTGCGTGAAATCGTAGGGGCCTTGTTTGAAAGTTATGACGACGGTTTTTACGACTCGCATTCGATTCCCGAAGAGGATCGCGAGTTTCTGAAAAACGAACTCGGATGGGTTGGTGAACTTGCGTTGGTTCCTGAAAAAACACCGCATTCGAACGCCCGCGATCAATTGGAAAACAATGCCCGCAGAAGCACCTTGATTGGCTGGAGTGCGTTTTTTGCGATCATTTTAGCGCTGCTGGCTGGGATGTTGACCGCTTTCGCGTTTCTTGTCATGACGGTATCTGGAAATGTGAAGCCCAAATTTCGTCCCCAATCCAGGCGCGGACGCATTTACGCGGAGACTTTTGCGATCTGGTTTGTGTTGTTCTGGGGAGCCCAATTCGCTTTAGCGGTGTTTGCCAATGATTTTCTCACTGACGTCCAGGCGTTCGTAGCCGTGCTGTTCGTCTTTTTTGCGTCACTGATGGTTTTGGTCTGGCCTGTCGCCAGGGGAATTCCTTTTTCTGACGTTCGTGAAGACATCGGTTGGAAACTAAAAAACCCGTTTGTCGAAGGGGCGATTGCCCTTGTTTCGTATATTTCCGTATTGCCGTTCCTGGCGGGATCGCTCGTCGTGATGATGATTATTATAGTGGTGACGACGATTTTTCAACAGGATCCTGATGCCAACGAACTTTCGTCGGTAGCCGCACCTGGCCATCCAATCCAGGAACAATTCGCTGCCGGTGATCCAACGTTGATCATATGCGCATTTGTGGCGTTATGTATTGCCGCACCGATTGTTGAAGAAACCATGTTTCGCGGAGTCCTTTATCGTCACTTGCGCGACGCCACGACCGGTTGGCAAAAATATGCGAGCGTTATATTCTCTGCAGTTTTAAGCGGCCTGGTTTTTGCCGCCGTTCATCCCCAGGGCTTGATTGGGCTCCCGTTGTTGTCAACGTTGGCAATTGGTTTCGCGTTGGTTCGTGAATGGCGAGAATCCCTGGTCGCTCCGATGATCATGCATGCGATCAATAATGGTTGCGTGGCCACGTTACTTTTCCTGATTTTGTAAGTTCACTTCGCTGGATGTACACCACCAAACCGACAAACCAACTTGGACGTCAATCAAATGGCCAAAGTTAACGAACACTATTTGAAACTACAGGCCGGATACCTGTTTCCCGAGATTGGACGGCGCGTGAGGGCTTTCTGCGAAGCCAATTCCGACGCCGACGTGATCAAGATGGGGATCGGCGACGTGACTCAACCGCTCCCGGCTGCGGTTATCCAGGCGATGCACGACGCGGTCGATGAGCTGGCGAATGCGGAAACTTTTAAAGGCTACGGACCGGAAACGGGTTACGGTTTTTTGCGTGAGGCTATCGCAGAGAATGACTTCGCCGAACGAGGCGTCGAAATCGACCCGGAGGAGATCTTTATTTCGGATGGTTCCAAGTCTGACTCAAGTAACCTGGTCGAAGTCTTTGGTGCTGACAACAAAATCGCTGTGTTTGATCCTGTTTATCCGGTCTACGTTGACACGAACGTCATGGTTGGACGGACTGGGCCCGCGCTGGATTCGGGCAGATATGAAGGCCTGGTTTATTTGCCGCTAACTGAAGAGACAGGATTTCAACCTCCACTTCCAAAGGAAAAAGTTGATCTGATTTATTTGTGCAATCCTAACAATCCAACGGGAACCGTGGCCAGCACAGAGACGCTTCAGAAATGGGTCGATTACGCGAGAGAACACGAAGCTGTCATTTTCTACGATGCCGCCTACGAAGCCTTCATTTCCGAGGACGACGTGCCGCACTCGATTTATGAGATTCCTGGTGCGAAAGACGTTGCCATTGAACTTCGCAGCTTTAGTAAAACGGCGGGATTCACGGGCACACGTTGTGCGTTCACCGTTGTTCCGAGACAATTGACGGGGACGACGTCTGACGGCCAATCGCAGGCTCTCCACCCGTTGTGGTATCGCCGACACAGCACCAAATCAAACGGAGTCTCTTATCCGATTCAACGTGGCGCTGCCGCAATTTATACGCCGGACGGAAAGCAGCAGGTGCGTAAGCTAGTTGATTTCTATTTAGAGAATGCACGTCTGCTGCGGGAAGGCATGTTGGACGCGGGTTTTACGGTCTACGGCGGCGTGAACGCTCCTTACGTTTGGCTGAAAACCCCAACCGGATTTTCAAGTTGGGAGTTTTTCGATCAGCTCTTGGAAAAGTCACACATTGTCGGCACTCCCGGCAGCGGATTTGGTGCGGCTGGCGAAGGCTTTTTCAGACTAAGTGCGTTTAGTAGTCGCGAAAACACGGTGGAAGCCATCGCTCGAATCCAGAAATCCGTCGCGGCAAAAGTGTGAAGATACGGATCGGCGTCACTGTCGAATATGAAAACGGCTCTGGTCAGATTCGAGCCTGAACTTCGTCTGACCACAGGCGTACGTTGAGCATTGGCCAAGGTACTCCCAACATTCTCGATGATGTGGTGTGGTGCAGGTTCGACAAACCACCCGGCGATCATTAATCGGTTCGCCACATACCATGCATACCGCTTCAGTCGTGTCGAGAGACACGGCTGTTACTTCGATCGAAGTTTTCGCATCCACAAACGACGTGCACATGATAAAATACGAATCGACAAACTGCCGGACGACCGATTGAATCATGGCTGGATCGGAGAACTTCACTTCGCGGTCTAACTGCGCCCTGCCTCCGGATATGTTCAATACCGCATTTGTTCCCAGCGAATAGATAGCAGCTTGAACTTCAGGTCGAAGAAAGTCCATCAGCTCGACTACGTCGTTCGACTGTACCACGAACCGGCTGTCGAAATCGGGATTGCCAATCTGAATATCTTGCATGCCGATGAACTTTTTCATGGCATCAGAAAGTGTCTCGGGAAAAAACTTCGCGCGAAACCGAACGTCGTGCCAGATCGCGTAGATTTGGATTACCTCCTTGCCCTTAAGGTACTTTCCTCGAACGACAAAATCGACGTTGTCTTTTTTGAAAAAGACCGTTTTCAGACGCGTTGCCGATGTCATGGTCCCGCCGTAGTTACGGGCAAGATCTGAAAACGTCTGAGATAACTCCCGCTGCATCCGAGAGGCATTTGCCAACGAAATTACGATGACGACGAAGACGACGATCGC
>CAMYNE010000125.1 GCA_947259675.1 uncultured Pirellulaceae bacterium | reverse complement strand
ACGCCAATGCCTTTTTTCGGCCGCATCAATGCTATCCGAAAGGCTGGTTGTTTGACGATAAGGCCCTCTTGATCTGGCTCAACAAGGCTTCCTAAATGGTGTAGGATTTCGCGGTCATTCGCCCAGACTGCCACCCAGTCCTCTAAGCGTAAGATCATGCCCAAAGACTCCCCTAATGTCGTCAAATTCGTTCGCAGCCGATCCGTCATTGTTGAAGCAGTTTCAATTGCCAACTAGCATTGACTCGAATGCGTGTATCAAACCGATTTCGAACCAATATGCAGAAATTCCTACCTAATTTTACCCATTATTTCGTCGTCATTTGCCTAGTCTTGATGGCCCGGCATACCGACTGCACGATTTTCTTTCAACCAACGCAAGCGGCGACGCAAGAGCCGACAAACGTTGTTGAGAATCCGCTTCAAAGTCCAAAAACATCGACTTTGACCGACATTCCGACTGTTGCCTGGAACGTCGATTGGGCCGTAACTCGCGTTCGGCCGGGCTATCCGTTGCTTGAGGAGGTTGCCCACTTTTCGGTCCATTCTGCTTCGGTGGAAAGTGGGGCCTATCACCACCACCCCCAAATCTCCTTTTTTCAAAACAGGTTTTTTGCGAATTGGAGTAACCACCCTTCGGGGGAAGACGGCCCCGGCCAGAAAGTGATTGGTGCGAAATCCGACGACGGCATGAATTGGAAACCGATTGGAACCGTTTTTGAACCGTGTGACGAAATCAAGGTTTCGACCGCGAATGGTCGTTCGTTAATCGCTTCTCCATTCATCGAAGTCGACAATCGCCTGTTTGCCGTCGCCATCGTGAACGACGGAGTCGGATACGGCACATTTCAAACTCCCGTCACCGGACAGCCGCTCTCCGAAACAAAAACGGAAGAATTCGGCAAACGCATTCGACGCGCCCGCGGCTACTTACTGAGAGAAATCGTCGACGGCGGAACACTCGAGCCCGTTTTTTGGATGGGAAACAAAAAACCAGTCCCCGTAAAGGGTTTTCCAGAATTGCCGCGATCGACCCATTTATCCGCCTCAGTTTTGGAAAAGCTTAAAAGAAAACAACAAGATCCCATCACTCAGTCGCCCTGGGATTTCGATTCTCCCCATTCAAAAATCGCTGCAAGAGACGGCAGTCTGTTGTCCGAGCCCACGACACAGTTGTCAGAAGACGGCCTGATGATTCGTTACCAACGAGATATGGGCGGGTCTCAAAAACTTTACGTTCAATTCAGCGACGACAACGGGGAATCGTGGACGCGCGCCGACCGAACCGAGATTCCTGATGCGCCCTCAAAATCTGTTTTTGGCCGCCTACCCGATGGTCAGTTCTTTTTGATTGGAAACCAGGTCGTCTCCAAACGCGGTACCCGTCGGGACCCATTGTCGATTGGACTCTCCAAGAACGGTACGATTTTCGACCGGGCATTTGCGATCCGTTGGCGAACGCCAAAATTCCAGGTCGCCAGTCAACAAAGCGAACCCGATGGTCGTGGTCGGGGTTTTCAGTACCCATCCTACGTCATCGCCAAAGACGCGCTATGGGTGATCTATTCGGTCAACAAAGAGTCAATCGACATTAGTCGAATTGATCTCGATGAATTGGAGCGCGAGTAGGAGAAGTGAGAAGTGAGTTGCGAGAAGCGGGTTGGGTGTACCGAGTATTGAGTAGGGGCAACTCGCTTATCTCTATAGAATTGGCAAGAAACCCCCGCGTTCACGCGGCGGGAGGTTCATCTTCGGCCTAGCTTTACCAGGTATTAGCAAAGTGGCCGAACTGAGTTGTCCCAATTTTTTCGCATCTAGGTTGATCGTGAAGCTCCCACCGCGTAAACGCGGGGCGTCTCCCGAGGTAGGCGAGTTGCGCCCTATTGACTACTGAGTACTGCCAACTGCCGACTGGAACATCTGCCAACTTCGTCGCTCAATCAACCAGGTGCAACGTGTGCCAGAGACTGGGATCTTCATTGATTGGCATTTCGGGTCCCGCTCCCAATGTCTGCCAACCAAGTTCGCGGTCGATCACGGCGAAACTGAATCCGAGGTGCCGATGATCTTCCGTGTTCCAGCCGTTCATGCTGATGCCAGGAATAAACGCGTTCATCTCGTAGCGATTTCGTTTCGACACAACCGAAACTGAAATCGTCTGTGGATTGAAGGTGGGCGGATCTTCCCTGGCTCGATTGATCCGCAACATGGTTGCCATCGGTTGATCGTTACTAGAACCCTGTCCAGCAGGTAACAAGAGAAACCAGTGACAAAACTTGGTCGCGCGGTGTACGTTTTGAGTGTTGCGGGTATCAATCCACAACTGAATCCCGTCGCTTTCCAGCAGCTGCGTCGAGCGACACCACAGCGATTTCTTCTTGCCAGTAACCAACAAGTTCAAAAACAGGCCGTCTTTATTCCAAGCCATCCGCACGTCAGCATAATCGAGCTGTTCTTCGAAGTTGCCGAATGAAGGAAGTCGGAAATCTTCAGACAGACGCAGTTTCTGTGTCCACTTTTGGTCAAAGCGTTTACAGGGAATCCGGTATTTGAACAGCAGATTTTTGGGAACCTGCGAGACAATTGAACTACTCATTGGCTTTAACTTTTCTATGTCAAGCGGACAACGACTCCAGGTGTTTCTTCAAAAATTGCATAAACTCAGGCTCAGCGACTTGCTCAGCATCTTTGAAACTCATCCGCAAAATGTCCCGTGAATCTAACGTGGTTACGGTAGGCTCTTCGACAATGTCAACAACGCTGCCAAGGGAAATGGATTCTTTCGGTCCGGAAATCTGTAACCAAAGTGCATCGGACTTTTTTGTTGAAATGCTCGCCCACGGCTCTTTTTGTTCGGGAACAAAAACATGTACGACCTGTTTGTTGTTCCACAGGAACTGTCCGTGGGGGGCGACTTCCTGTAAGACATGATGAAGAGTTTCAAGGACTTCGACGCCCCACTTTATTTTTTTGCCAGGAGAAAACCCTTTGCGCAAATAGTGCCATTTTTGTCCAAGCTTGGTCCACGGCATGTGATCGTCGATTTTCTTTTCAACTCGCTCAATCTTGTCATTGAAACTGTTAATCGCAGTTTCCAGAAATCCCCAAAAACCATCGTGATCCAGCTCTTCCCATGAATGTGCTTTGATCTCAATTTCTTGCCATTTGGAAGCGAGATTCTTAACCTTGACTCGCGGTGTATTTCCGTAAACGGGGATGTCCTCCATCTCGTTCGCGGTATTGAGCGGAATCTTTTCAAGCACCTCAACCCGTTTGAAGGTTTGTGGTCGCACGCGAAATTTTATTTTCAAAAACCACGCTTCACCGGTGACGGCGTGAAAAAACCAACCCTGAGACTTTTTCTTACCCGCAATTTCGACGATGGTGCGCTCACTCCAGTTCGTTTCGCCGAAACCTTCATGAGCCTGAATGCGATCCGTGATTTCGGAGAGGATCTTGCCGTCCCATTTCACAGGCTCGCCCTTTCGGCCAACGCGATCTTCGGTGTGCCAACGTCGCCCATCCGCTTCCCAAGGCATTTTTGTATTGGCACCGACATCCTCGATATCCATCTCGCCTTTTCGGTAACGGGTCGCTTTTTCTTTGAATTCCTTGCGAACTTCGTAAGGACCTTCCTCCAGCACTGCGGCCAATGCTTCTCCCGTCCAACTGCGAGGGGGGCCGTTTTTCCGACCGGCGGAGGCAGCTGCTTTCATCGCGTAATCGACAATCATTTCAGGTGTGCCTTGGCAAACAATTCGCCCGCCACCGTGCCCCGCTTCGGGCCCCAGATCAATCACCCAATCGGCTGCTTTGATGATGTCCAGGTTGTGTTCTATCAAAACGACTGAATTGCCGATGTCGACCAGTCTCTGAATCACCCCGAGTAATTTGATCAGGTCGTCAAAGTGTAAACCGGTCGTCGGCTCATCCAACAAATACAACGTCCGTCCAGTGTCGGGACGTGCCAATTCCGCGGAGAGCTTGACTCGTTGAGCTTCCCCACCGGAAAGCGTCGGTGCACTTTGACCAAGCGTAACGTAGTCCAGTCCCACGTCGCAGAGTGTTTGCAGAATTCGCCGAATCTTGGGTATGTTCTTGAACAGCTCGACCGCTTCGCCGCTTGACATTTTCAGAACATCGTCAATCGTCTTGCCATTGAATCGAACAGCCAGGGTATCTTCGTTATAGCGTTTGCCCTTGCACGCTTCGCACTCGACCCAGACGTCAGGCAGAAAATGCATTTCTATGCAGATTTTTCCATTGCCATAACATTCTTCGCAGCGGCCTCCGGGAACGTTGAAGCTGAATCGACGCGATGTGTAACCGCGAATTTTGGCGTCCGGCATTTGAGCATACAGCTCGCGAATCAAATCGAACACGCCAGTGTAGGTTGCGGGACAGGATGTCGGCGAATTACCAAGTGGTTGCTGATCCACTCGAATGACTTTATTGATGTACTCCAATCCCTTCATCGAAGTGTGTGATCCGGGAGTCAACGAAGCCCGGTGCAATCGCCGGGCCAGGGAGTTGTAGAGGACATTGTTGACAAGCGAACTCTTGCCACAGCCACTCGGCCCCGTCACGACCGTCAGCGTTCCCAGTGGGAAATGCACATCGATGTTCTTCAGGTTGTTGTGTCGAGCCCCGATTACGTCGAGTGTATTGGCACGCGGAATCGGAGGTGTTTTTTTCGTCGCCCGTTTTGTGACCTTTTTTTTGGTCGCCTTTTTGGGTTGTGTGTTGGCCGCAAGCGGAGCCAAGGCGGGTCGTCGATTCGACGGGATTGGAATTCCCTTTTTCCCGTTTAAAAAAGGTCCCGTCACTGACGCACGGGTTTTCGCAATTCGCGAAGGTGTGCCGCTGGCCACGATCTGGCCACCGCCACCTCCTGCTTTGGGACCGAAGTCGCAAACTGCGTCGCTGTTTTGAATCACTTCGCGATCGTGTTCGACGACGATCAAGGTGTTACCGAGATCACGCAAACGGTGCAACGCCGCCAACAACCGCGCGTTATCACGTGGGTGCAATCCGATGGTGGGCTCGTCAAGCACATAAAGGACTCCGCAAAGCCCACTGCCCAGCTGACTGGCCAGACGAATTCGTTGGGCTTCTCCATTCGAAAGCGACGCTGCCGTTCGTGAAATTGTGATGTATTCCAACCCAACGTCATTGAGAAACTGAACTCGATTGGTGATTTCACGAATCAGCTCACCGGCGATTTTCTTTTCGCGCTGGTCGAGCTTCCACTTCTTGATGTCTTTCAAGAGCACACCGAGCGGCAGACGACAGAGCCCGTCGACCGTTGTATTGCGAAACCGTACGGACGCAGCGTCGTCGCGCAAACGACTGCCTCCACAACTTCCACATTCAACATCACCAATCAACGTCTGCATGCGCATCCGCAAGTTAGCCGACAGGCGCGAGGCTTCATCCATGGTTGGATAGACGCCTTTGTATTGAAATGAGAATAGCGTTCGGGACTTGTCTTTGTTTTGGACATCGAACCAGCGATCACCGGTGCCGTAAAACACAAGTCGTCGCTTCCGGGCATCGAGCTGATTAAACGGCTTGTCGATTGGAATCCCCGTCGCATCACAAAAGACTTTTAGCATGGCGGACGATTGTTTTGAACTTAGATCGGGCCACAAACTAATGGCGCCTTCCTGTAGCGACTGCTCCGGATCTCTCATGATCACTGACAGATTCGCGCCGACCCGAGTTCCAATGCCTTCACAATCAGGGCACCAACCGAGTTTGCTGTTGAACGAAAAATTGTGCGGCGTGAGTCGCTCAAAACTGCGACCGCACTCGTCGCAAGCCAGATGCTGGCTATGGCGCACGATTTCCCAATGCTTCTCTGGAACTTCATCGCGAGGGATGATCACCTGCAAGATCCCCGCCCCCACGGACAAGGCCGCTTCGACGCTGTCGGCAATCCGCGAACGGGATTTGGCCTTGACCACAATCCGATCGATCACGATCTCAACTTCGTGAATCGAGCGGCGATTGATCGTTGGAACTTCTTCGATATTGTAAGTTCGCCCGTCAATCCGAACACGAATGAACCCGCGCGCCAAAATCTCTTCCCACAACTCAGCATAGTTCTGCTGCGCGTCGAGCGTGATCGGGGCAGTGATAATCAGCTTGGTACCGTCCTCGTATCTGAGGATCTTGTCGACGATTTCGTCGCTCGTTTGAGTGCCAACTGGTTTGTCGCAAGCAGGGCAATAAGGCGTGCCAAGTCGCGAAAACAGAATCCGCAAATAGTCATAAACTTCGGTGACTGTCCCGACCGTACTGCGCGGCGACGATCCCAGGTTTTTTTGTTCGATTGCAATCGCTGGCGACAGACCTTCAATATGATCGACGCGGGGTTTTTCAAGCTGATTGACAAATTGTCGAGCGTAGGAACTTAAGCTTTCGACGTAACGCCG
>CAMYNE010000124.1 GCA_947259675.1 uncultured Pirellulaceae bacterium | reverse complement strand
CGAGAGGTGACGCTCCCGCCGCATAAATGCGGGGGCTTCTGCTATTTGCTAATGCTTGTTAAAGCTAGGTCGAAGATGAGCCTCCCGCCGCGTGAACGCAGGGGTTTCTTGCCAATTCTATAGAGGCAAGCGAGTTGCACCCATTCGAAAAATCAAGATGGAGATGCCACAAGCTCTGAATTCTGTTGGCAGGTTGGCCCAGTCGCGGCGCGGCGCGGATGTGCCGGTCCTCAAATCGTGATCAATTTGGAACTCGCAGCGTAAACTGGATCAGATCGACGTGCCCGCTGCGGAAGTGCTCGGCGCATCCAGTCAGGTATTTCATAAAGCGATCGTAAACTTCCTGTGACTTCAATTCGATCGCTTCTCGTTTATTGGCTTGCAGGTTTTCCGCCCAGATATCCAGCGTCCGGGCGTAATCCGGCCCCAGGGATTGCGTTTTCAAGACCGTCATACCCGCAGCTTCGGCGGACTCAATGATCTCGTCTGGATCGTGCACTTTACCGCCAGGAAAAATCTCACGGTTAATGAACTTGGCAAACAGGATATTTTCATGTGTCAGCTCGATATTCTTTTTCTTCAGGTTCGCATAGTTGTAGGCCACAATGCAATGGAGCAGCATCTGGCCGTCATCCGGCATTACGGCAATGCATTTTTCAAAGAACATCTGATGACGATCGCGCGGAAAATGTTCGAAGGCCGCGATGCTGATGACGCGGTCGACCGATTCATTGAATTCTTCCCATCCCTGGAGCCGGATTTCGACATTCCCTGAACCCTCCGGCAGGCCCTTCATTTTCTCGCGACAGTAGGCAGCTTGGTCTTCGCTAAGCGTCAGCCCGATAACATTGACGCCATACTTTTCCGCGGCACGAAACGCACACGCGCCCCAGCCACAACCGACTTCCAGCAACGTTTGACCAGGCTTCAAATCGCATTTGCTCAGCGACAGATCGAGTTTTGCATACTGAGCCTCTTCCAGCGTCATGTCATCACGCTCGAAATAGGCGCAGCTATACAACAGCGTCGGATCGAGAAAAAGCTCCATCAAGTCCGTCGAGTGATCATCATCGTAAACCGCCTGGATTTCGTCGTACAAGGGATTCAATTGCGTCATTTTTCTATTCTCCTGCCCAGCCAGTTAAAACAAACTGTTTTGCGTTACGTCGGCTGTTGGATGTTACGTCGGCTGTTGGATTAAACGGATTGTCTTGATTCGTGCCGGATATCGTAACGGACAATCGCGGTTAACGCAAAACTGTCGGGGTACGAACATCGAAGTTGCGAGGCAGGGTGTGACGAGGATTTTTGTCAAAATGCAACGGTTGCGAAAGGGATTTCTTGGATTCGCTTGTAATGGCACAACTTATTAAAGAGATTCTCGCCCGAAACCACTGAGTCGCACAGTCTTTCGAGTGATTTCTCTGCGGCTTAGCGTCTTTGCGCGAGTCCCATTTTCTTGCACGATGGGTCAAGCCGCATTATCGGCGCGCATCGATCGAGATGAGACTCTGTTACCATGGGCAACCGGCGGAACGTCGCTATCTAAAGCGCGTGGATTCGTCCCCACGCGAGCGAGCGACCGCACGCGTCGACAATACCGGTAGTGCTCGCTTGGAAAGTTGTTGCGTAAACTGGATTGCGCCCTCGCGGTTTAAGTGGCAACTATCATAAAATCCGCTATCTTCGATCCAGTCACGTGCATTGACAATTTGCACAGCGAATTCCTGCTGCACCTCGTCCAGCAGATCATTGATCTCTGATTTCATTTCCGCGTGATATCCGTCCCGAATCGCTTTGCATTCGGGCATCCAAACCAGTGCACACTCGATGTTATTCTGTTGACATAAAGAAATCGTGTCTTTCAACGCACGGCACGAATCACCTCCCAATCTAAAATGAGCCACGTTGTTCACGAACCCTTTAACCTGTTGTTCCAGTCTTTTTGGCTGGAGGGGTTTGTCGACCGAGACCCAGCCATGTTGATCCGATTGTTGTGCCCAGTTCTCACGCAACTTCATCGGCAATAGCTTCGGCGCGAAGCGATTCAGAATGCAAAATCGATGCGTATGCCAAGGTACTAACCACTGCTCGTGCCACGCCCGGGTGACGTTTTTGATCCCGTATCGTTCGGTATGCTCAAAATTCTTGGACCGCATTTCATTAGCCTCAAACCACTCTCGTTCCGCACCCTTGACCAGAAAGATCGGGTAGACTTCGACTAACACCAGGTCAGGCGTGATTCCCTCGGCGAGTAGTTTTTCCAGTGCCAGGTATGAATAGATATTGCCACAACCGGATATCCCGAAATTGTAGGCGACCGTTCGGCGACCCACTACTTCGCTGATTGGCTTAACCAGGCTGCCGGCGTCGAATCCATTCATGATCCGTGAACTGCCGAATGCTAAGGCGATAAACGGGTCGTCATTGACAAAATTAAGCTGTTGTCGAAAACGCTCTGCCTTGGCAGCGTATGTCGTGCCATCGTCCAACTTGATCATCCGGGTCTGGATACCAGCGGCCAGACTGATTTGAAGGAGTAAAAACCATCCAATCGCCCAGAAGACATTCGCCCGTTTTGTTCGGGATTGTCTTCGCTGCCTGTTTTCAACGGGATCTTGAGTTCGGGAAATCGTTGTCATGGGGTCAAAACTGGAAATAAATGAATGCCTTGTCGATCTCGGGTGACAATACTAAGGCTAGGGTAAAAATACTCGCGTAACCGAATCCTCGAACTGGCGAAGGTAGGCAGTCCAACATTCGTACAAAAGCCGTTTGGTGGTGACCGATCCAGTGTGCCACAAACACAATTGCGAGCGCGTACCAGAATCCGCGTTCGTTCATCGGTACGCCGCTACCTTCGACAGCACTGAACATTTGCTTGAGCATCAAAAACGCGTCGCCGATCGAATTGGCACGAAATATCACGAGCGTCGAACAGAAACTAAAAAAGGTGAGCCCGATCCGTAACCTTGTTCCCGATCCTGTCTTCAGCCACGAATTCAACCGAGGCCTGCCGCTGCAAAACCTGCGAAAATGACCATGAATCACGAGCATCAGACCCTGGACAAGGCCGAACAAAACGAATGTCCACGCGGCGCCGTGCCAAAACCCAATCAACGTGAGCGTGACAATTAGATTTCGATTCGTAATCCATTGACCGTAACGACTCCCGCCTAGCGGAAAGTAAACGTAATCACGGACCCAACTCGAAAGCGAGATATGCCAACGACGCCAAAAATCGGTAATGTTCGCAGCTGCCAACGGCATCTGGAAGTTTTTGGTCAGACGATATCCCAACAAGTTGGCGGTTCCAATTGCCATGTCCGAATAACCCGAGAAATCGCAGTAGACTTGGATTGTAAATGCGACCGCTGCCATCCATAACGATCCCGTATCGAATTGACCAACGTCGGCGAAAACTGGATCGCAATAGTAAGCCATTCGATCGGCGATCGCCAGTTTTTTAAACAAACCTAAAATGAAATATTGCATTCCAAGTTGCGTTCGCGACCAACTCCAGCGCTTGATCCGGTCCAGCTGAGGCAAAAAGCTGCGGGCACGTACAATCGGTCCTGCCACCAATTGTGGAAAGAAGCAAACAAACAAGGCAAAATCCAGCAGGTTTCGCGTCGGCGTTATTTTGCCACGATAGACGTCAATCGTGTAACTAAGTGTTTGAAACGTATAAAAGCTGATGCCTACCGGCAAAATGATATTGAACGTTTGCGTGTTGAACGGAAGTCCCAGAACACTCATCAGCTCCTGCGCTGAATCAACAAAAAACCCAAAGTATTTGAAGAACCCGAGCAATCCGAGATTCGTTATCAAACTCGCCCCCAACAAAATTCGCCTGTTGAGGAGACGATTCGATTTGGCCAAACCGATCGCCGCCAAGTAGTCGACAGCGGTTGACAACAAAATCAGTGTCAGGAATCGCCAATCCCAGGCTGCGTAGAACGCATAGCTGCAAATCAACAGCCAACTTTTGCGCAACGTGTTTCGGCGCAGAATCCAATACGTCGAGAAAACGACCAAAAAGAAAACAAAGAATCGCAACTCGCAGAACGCCATCTTTGACCATCCATGGTTTGGCAGCGATTATTTTGGGCGCAGATCATCTGTGCTGCTGACCCGAGAAAATAGCGATCGATACCGATTTTATTAAGGCCATTTATCCGATATTCGAGCCCGTGACCTACGTTGCGAGAACTTTTGCTAGCGAAGGCGCGTCGAAACTGAGCTTGCCCTCAGGCGTTGCATGGTTAACCGTATTCGTCACTCTGCGGGGCAAGTTTTGAGTACCAGCCTTACCGGGCAACGCCAGAAAGATCTTTTCGTAATCCGATTCGTGAGATGTTGGGCAACATGATTTAACTCCAAAGTATCACAAGTCATCACGCTCATCCCGCGTTTTCTTGCGGTTAAGAGTCCGCTATAGAATTGTGCGGGAGTTGGGTCTTATCGCCCTGCGGACTTAGCACGGTAATTGGACTGGTACCGGATATTGCGACAAGTCTGTTTGTCGATCGGCTAGAGGGTGCTATAGTTATTCTAAGCTAAACAGCACATTATCCACATTTTTGGGCATTCCCGAGACAATGATCCGTCGAATCGTATGTTTGTTGCTCGTTCCGGCCCTGCTTGCTAACCAAGCGGCGGTGTGTTGCGCGCATGCACACAATGACTCTGGAACATGCGACTTTTCGGCTCGAGCTCACCTTCATTTATTGGACCATTCTCACGAGCACCATTCTCACGAGCACCATTCTGGTCAGCACCATTCGCACGGGCATCATCATGGCTACGACACCGATGCGACTGAGCATTCGAGCGCAAGACCATCCAATGACCTGAATTCCAATTTGGATTTCAACACCAGTCCTGCGGATCACGATGGCGATGTGGTTTTTATCGGTGAACAAACGACGATTCAAAATCTGTCTGGCAAAATAACGCTCGAGAAATCTTCGAACGCTTCTGTTTGCAATCTCGATCGCGTGCGGCAAGTTACCAGTCCTGGCCATCGGGTCCGAACATTCCGGGCGGGCTCATTCTTGCCCTATTCATGTGCCACTTATCTGCAAGTTTGCACTTTGCTCGTTTAGCAGCAGTCATCTTCTAATGGACTTGCTATCTGTTTGAAAGGCCCGATCGCCCTTCACCTTTTCATTTCGACGAGAGCAAGCAGTCTGTTGCACAGGCTGCCAATGTGAATGAGGACATCACCAATGCCCATAAAGATTAGTGGCAAACTGTTGCGCACCGTTGCTTATCTGGTTGTCGTCGTCGGCATCGGGTTGGGGGCGTACTTCAGTCGCGACATTTGGCTTCCGCTGTTGAACCAGAACAGCGGCCCAAACGAAATTGCGCAGGAAAACAGTCCTTTGACCGAAGAACCCAAAGTATTGAAGCTGAGCCCCCAGGCCCGGGCCAATCTAGGTTTGGTTTCCAAGCCGGTGTCGATCGAGTCTTACTGGCGAAAAATTCAGATTCCCGGAGTGATCGTCGAACGTCCGGGAGTTACCGATCGCGGCATCACCTCTCCTGTCGCTGGGGTTGTGACTCAAGTCCATGCGTTTGAGGGCGACATTATCCAACCTGGAGAGAAACTGTTTACGCTTCGTTTGGTGAGTGAATACTTGCAGAAAACGCAATCGGATTTGTTCAAGGCGATTCGTGAGACGGAAATCCTCAACAAGGAGATTACGAGAATCAGCGAATTGGCGAAGTCAGGTGTCATACCTGGAAAACGAGTTTTGGAACTCAACCAACAAATCAGGCGTCAACAGGCGTTGATTGACGCCCATCGGCAAGACTTGTCGACCCGCGGACTGCTTCCGGTTCAAATTGAACGAATTGAAGAGGGAGAGTTTTTGACTACGATCGACGTGCTGGCTCCAGAATCCGCCGAAACAAACGGTGAATCAACGTCGACGGGCTCTCCCGATGAGGACGATCGGGCGATCGCTTCTTTTTTTGAAATTCAAGCCCTCAAAGTCGACTTGGGACAACAAGTTGCCGCTGGCGAGTTACTGGCGGTACTGGCGAATCACAACTCGTTGTACATCAAGGGCTATGCGTTCAAAAAAGAAGCGTCGAATCTGGCCAAGGCAGCGGAAAATGGATGGATAGTCGATGTCGAATTTACAGAAGATATGGCTCAAGATTGGCCCAAGCTGGAACAGTCGTTCGAGATTCGACATTTGGCGAACACGACCGACCCCGACAGCCGAACTTTTGACTTCTTTATTCCGCTGAGCAATCAGTCACGCTCTTACGAAAAGGATGGACGGCCATTTGTTGTTTGGCGTTTTCGACCTGGACAACGGGTCAGGATTCAAGTTCCAGTTGAAGAAATGAAAAACGTAATCGTCCTCCCGGCAGCGGCCGTTTTTCGGGACGGGCCGGAGGCGTATGTATTTCAACAGAACGGA
>CAMYNE010000123.1 GCA_947259675.1 uncultured Pirellulaceae bacterium | reverse complement strand
TGGCATTCAGGCGATCGAACAGTTGCAGGAAGAACCTCAATTGATGGTTCTCGACGTCAACATGCCCGGCTTAGACGGCTATGGTGTTTGCGAAAAACTACGTGAGCTTGGATCAAAATACGATCGTCTACCGATCGTCTTTCTTACCGCTGTGGAATCAAGAGCCCTTGAACTCCTCGGTCGCGAATTTGGCGCTTATCTTCACAAGCCCGTAAACGAACTAGAGCTGTTAACGGTCATCGAGCAGCAACTTGCATTGACCGCAGAATAACAATCCCTGACTTGAATACGACCACTTCGCTCATCATAACCGAAAAAAATGAAACACGAATTGCCCGAACAACCGACCGCTCTAGTAATCGACGTCGACCAATGGCGACGCGACATCCGGACTTTTTCGGATACGACGAGCCAAGCGCTGGAAACAATCGTCGCACAACTCTCCAACAGTTGTTCAACAGGTCGTTCCAGCTCAAGGCTGCCCTCTTCTGACCGCTTAACCAGTGAGGATTCAAAACAGAATTCCTCGACGACGTTCTCGGCCAGTGGCATTAACAGTGATGAACGACTGGCAAAACTCAAGTCGCAGTTGACCCAGCGAATTCAAAATCGAGCGAGGTAGCCATCACGCCATCGAACGGGATCAGAAACAACATGAACCAAATTGCTTTAGATAACTCGGAAAGATACTGCGTTTTTCGTAGCGGCGACAGCTGGTTTGGAATACACGCCTTGGCGGTTCGTAGCGTCGTGCCGCGTCCGGCAATAACGCGCACGCCTCATAGCGAACCGATCCTAATCGGGTTGTGCCATCTTCAAAACGAGTTTATCCCCGTAATCAGTCTTCAAGCTCTGACTCAAATTCAATATGAGACTTCGCCTGAAGCGGAACAGCAACTCTTGATCATTCTTGGACCCCAAGGATCTTGGGGGCTGCTGATCGATCAAGCCGTTACTCTGGTCGCCTTGGAAACTTCGATCTCGACGCTTGCCAATCAGCAAGACAAATGGTCGAAAGTTACGACCGCATCAGCGTCTTTCCACAACCGTGTTCTTCAGATTCTAGATCCGAATGCACTGTATCACTACGCGTCCAGTCTACTCGACATGTTTTGGCAAGGCGCCCCACAGACAGAACAGCAACTGACTTGTAACTAAAAGAAAATCATGCGCACACATACAATCATAGTCATCATCGCCGTCGCCAATCTATTGGCGGGAACCCTGTTAACGATCGCTTGTTTGCAAAGCTCAATGCAACATTCCTTAACAATGGTCGCGTTGTCACTCGTTATCGGCGGCATGGCATTAGGATGGGGACTCTTTAAGTTTCGCAAGAGCCTCGACATTTTGCTTAGCCAGTCAACCTCTGAGACACAAGACTTTGCAGTTACGGGGATTTTTGAGCTCGACAAGATCGGGCAACAAATCGCCAATTCAATCCGGCGTGCCCAACAGTCTTCCAGCGATGAAGCAACTGAACTGGAAGAGATAAAAAAGATGCTGGCCAAACTCGATCGACGTGAAGGAGCTTTTGATCGTGAAGGTCAACCAGTCACTTGCACGACTCAACTCCGCTCTGTTTTGAAGGGCTATGGTAGCGAACTGAATTCCAATATTCGACAAGCAATCGCTTGTGGCCGTGAAATCCGTCGAGCCACCGAAGAATTGGTCAGTGGTTCCGAAACCCAGTCTGATGTTGTTAATCAGACCACTTCGTTTGTCGAACGATTGTCATCTCGAATCATTTCCGTCTGTGACAACACCGAAGGGGCATTGGCATCATCGTCGATTGCTCAGGACACTGCCAAGAGTGGTCTGCAGCAATTCCAAGAACTCATTGACGAAATGAAACAGATTCGTAACCACGCCGCTGCCCGTGAACGGAAACTCCAGGCGTTGGGTCAACATACAAAGGAAATCGAGTCCATTGTCAAAACGATCGGAACGCTTTCGTCACGAACCGATCTCCTCGCTTTGAACGCTTCGATCGAGTCCGTAAGGGCAGGGGAGCATGGCCGTGGTTTTGCGGTGGTCGCCGAGGAAGTACGGGCATTGGCGGAGCAATCCGCGCAGGCGGTGCTCGATATCACGGCGCGAATCGAAAAGATTCAACTGGAAACGCACCAGTCGATCTCGGTCGCTTCGGGCGAACACGACCAGATGCATCAAGTTATCAAAAGGATTTCAGACACGCTGGAGTCGCTGCAGCAAATCAGCGACGCGGCCAACGACTCGGCCACAAGCTTGTCTGAAATCTCGGCTGCCGCCAACCAACAGTTACAAATGACGCAACAAATCGTTGCCACTCTCGAACATGGCACAGATACGTCCAAAAAGAATCGGAGTTGCGCGGAGGGCGCTCATTGGACAGCAAAAACATTAAGCCAGGTGAGTACACAGATGGAAAGCTCGCTCGAATTATTTCGGCTGGCCGGTGCCTTGTCACTAAAGGAACAAGAAACGACTGGGTCGTTTCCGATAAAGGTTGCAAGCGTTTCCGACAGTTCGCCTTCACTTTCACAATAGCGGACAACAACGAACTCATCCACCGAAATCCAGACGTGAAAAACACATGACGAAGAACACATCCGACAACCTGATTCTTGAAGATCTGCTGCAATCGGTTCAACAGAAACTATCAAATGCTTCGTCCGCAGACAAAGACTTACGGGAAGTGAATCAAGAGCTCTCGCAGTTTATCGACGCAGCCCATGACGCCTCGCGACCAGAACTTTTCCGCGGAGCCGAATTGTTGGGTCGCGTTTTGGAACTCGCAGCGTGTTGGCGTTCTGAGCCAAGCGATCCGGAGTTGGTTGAACAATTGATCGATTTCGTCAAGCAGTGCTTACCAGTCCTTTCAACGGTAATCGGGTTGTCCGATGAGAGCGAAGAGATTGACATCTTCATTCAAATGGCTAATGAAAAATGGAGCGGCTACCTGAAACTACTCGATGATCAAGGTTTTCAAAATGATGGCTGGGACCTGAATTCGGATGAAGTTGAAGACGCAAACGACAACGACAAAAACAGCATCAGCGACTCACAAATCGAATTACTCCTCTCCGCTGTTTCCGATGCCAAACCTGACTCGACCGACAGTCTGGATGAGATTCGAGCTCAACATTCAAACGAGATGTTCACTTCACACGTCCATCTTGCTGATGATGTTGGCGACGAAGCTGCAAAGATTGAACTGGCCCATGACCGAGAACTTCTTGAAGCCTACTTGGACGACGCCCTGCGCTGTTTGAGTTCAATGGAACAAGCGGCACTTACCCTTGAATCCTCGCCCGATGACCAAGAATCGGTTCAGCAGTTTTGCCGCGAACTTCACACTCTTAAGGGTGCCTCAGCAACCGTAGGGCTCTCCAAATTGGCCGCAGATTTGCATCAGTTGGAGTCTTCATTGGATAAAGTTTTCAACGATGAGACGACCAGTGTCGAAGTTGAACCGCTATTTGCGGCTGTTGATCGAGTTCGCGACGAAATCGGAGCCCTGCAACCCAACTCGACTTCTCTGGCGTCTTCTGAACAAGAAACCAGTCCAAACACTGATCCAGACTTGCCGCCGGGCAAAGCAGAATTCGCCACTTTTGCGTCAAACGACGATTCTTCAATTCGAATTCGTGCGGCAAAACTCGACCGATTGATGGACATGCTGGCCGAGTTGGTTGTGTTGCGAAATCGTCGAGAAAGCCACGATTCTGAATTCAACCTGTTCAATGAAGAACTTGCTCGGTGTGCTTCTCGTTTGAAATTCGCCGAAGAAAAGCCAATGTTCGAATTCGGTGAAGATGCACAGTCTCGTCGAAGCGATTTCGACCCCCGGAATGGTTCAAGCACATATTCCGAAGTTGGGAAAGACATCGCGGCTGTTTCTCAAGGACTACGAGAACTTCAAAAACCGGTCAGCCATGACAACGCTTCAATTTCGCGATTCATTCGCGACTTTCGACAAGAATTAATGCAACTTAGAAGGATTCCTGTATCAGGACTCTTCAATCGGCTGCAACGCGCCGCTCGCGACGCCGCCAAATCAGAAAACAAACAAGTGCAAATCAAAGTTGTCGGCGAACAAGCTGGATTGGAACAGGAAATTCAGGAACGCTTGTTTGAATCGCTGCTGCATATCGTTAGAAACTCTGTCAGTCACGGAATCAAATCCGAAGCAGAACGTATCAGGAACGGCAAGAATCCAGTCGGAACCGTAACCTTGGAGGCCTTTTCAAGTGCTCAGTTATTGGTCATCGAAGTTCGCGACGACGGAAGTGGAGTGGACTATGAAGCCGTGCGAAAAAGAGCCATTAAAAAAGGGTTACTCGCACCCAATCAAAATGCCACCCATGACGAACTCGCCAACATGATTTTCCAACCGGGCTTCTCGACTCGAGAACAAGCGAGTGAAGTCTCCGGCCGAGGAGTCGGGATGGACATTGTGGCAAAAACGATTACTCAGCTCTATGGTCGAATCGAGGTAGATTCGGTAGCTGGCCAAGGGACCACGATTCGTTTACTCATTCCGCTTCGGACTGGAATCGAGCATGTCATGGTCTTTCGTTCGGACGGACAATTGTTTGCCCTTCCAATGCAATCAGTCACCGCTGCAAAATCATCGTATACAAGAATTGGAAATATTACAAAGCTCTCCCTGTCGTCTGAATTCTTTTTGAGTGAAACAAATGAGTCAGGCCCCGAAGACGTACTTCTACTCAGACAAGTCAACGATTTGCGAAATCGCAATTCCGGCAATAAGCCATCGAACCAAAACGCACAGATCGCCCTGGCTGTCGACGAGATGGTCGGGCCCGAGGAAGTTGTGGTTCGCGGACTGCCCAATCTGCTAAAACGGCATCCACTATTCTGCGGAGTTACGCTTTCGGGATCTGGAGAGACAGTGCTTATTCTCGACAGCGAGCACATCCGGGAATTCTGCCAGCAACATCATTCAGACGACTCCCAAGACAACCAATGTGAACCTGCTTCGATCGATACCGAAAAATCTGACAAAAAACGTGTGCTCGTAGTCGACGATTCATTAACCGCCAGAAAACTACTGGTCAAATTTCTCCACCAGCATGATTTTACAACAGTCGAGGCCGGCGACGGACTCGATGCGATCGAACGCCTGCATTCCGAGAAATTCGACCTGGTGTTAACCGATCTGGACATGCCTCGTTTAGGAGGCCTGGAACTGTTATCCGACATCCAAAGCGGCCGCTATTGCAATGCACCCGTCGTCGTAACCAGCAGCCGCGACGAAGAAGCGTTCCGAACCAAAGCGCTGGACTATGGTGCGATCGAATATGTAACCAAACCAATATCAGAACAATCAATAACTCAACTGCTGGAAAATCTTCAGCTATTGCCTGAGACCTCAAAAGGATGATTAAGATGAGTGAAAAAACGGTTCTAGTAATCGACGATAGTGCGACAATTCGACGTCTTGTCGACGGCGAATTGAGCGGCGCTGGGTACCATGTACTTATGGCGGCTAACGCAGAAGACGGCGTCACGACTGCCAAGGAACAGACACCCGATTTGATCATTCTCGATCATCAATTGCCTGGGACAACGGGATATGACGTCTGCTGCCAACTGTTATCGTTTCCGGAAACGGCCAAAATCCCTATTGTCGCTAGTTCGACACTGCGAAAAAAAGCCTATGCAGAATACCTTGAATGCGACAACGTTGTCGACATGCTCCCCAAACCATACACACCCGAAGCTCTGATCGCAACCGTCGAAAACGCGATCAATACTGCAGCCATGGTCGTCCAATCCCAAAGTGATGGATCTTCCGTCCCCGAAGTCATCCACGATATGGGTGAATCTGATTTATCTGGAGCGTTCGGATGTTTTGGACTTCGAGAAATCCTGGATCTCTTGAACAACGGATCAAAATGCGGCTTGTTGGAAGTCGAATCCGATCAATGTCGCGTATTTGTGTATGTCGACAAAGGACGAGTCCAGGCAGTCACTGCATCTGGAGTCAATCCAGATGAGGTTGCTCGTTTTATGCCTGAGGCCCTTTCTGAACTTGCGCCTGTCATAAAACTCACCGTTGCGAGTCGACGCGGATCGGAAGTCGACGGGCTGCTCGAACTCTTGAACAACAAAGTACTGGATCCACGGCTACTGAAAAAGCTCTTGAGATTGCAGGCAGCAGTGCTCTTGCGATTTTGTTTTATGGGGCGACTTAAGTCGTTCCGATTTGATCAAAAACAGGCTGCCCCGCCCCTTTTCCAGAAATTGCCGCTTGACGGAAGCTTGCTGTCATTCCTTGTCGAAGGCGCCTTGATCTGCGACAAGAGTGAATTGCCGGAGTCCGTCCAGGGCAACGCATTTGTTCGAAGGGCCCAGTCGGCATATGAAATTGATGAGCCTCGTGTCGGAACCTGTCACAGCCTCTCAGTTGGCAAAACAGCTGGGCTGGCCAAAAGAAGAAGTCGTGCGAGTCCTTCACGGATTTGAGTTGGCGGAACTTGTGGAAAAATGCTCAATCGCCCATACCACGAAAGTGTTTGGTGTGACCCCGGACTCGAAACTGAGCCAGAAAATCGATTCCTTGTTTCAAACGCATCAACAGGAAGTATCGGGAAAAACGGTCAGCGACTGGCTGGCGTTACGACTGCTACTTCGACGCCACAAACCTGAAGTTTTGCTGGTCGACCTGAACGACGAAACAGCGCAGGCTCAGTTACACAAACTGGTTCAGGATCCCTCAAACTTTCTCGCGGGTGTACGGTTGGTGGGCATAAGAAGAGACGGCGCCGAGACTTTCCATTCCGATCAGTCGTTATGCTTCCGTTTGATTTTGCGCAACGATTGCAGTGATCAACAACTCAGAAATGCCATCATTTCCAAAGAAATTGAGCACGCGGAACCAGCTACAAGACAAGTTCTAATCGCCAATTCGCCTGCCCCAACCGAAGCGATGTCGAATTCTCCCATCGGGATCAACAGCGAGAACTAGTGGCATCGGCCCCCAAGATAACCTGACAACTATGGAAAACGATTATCATGCACCCAGAATTCAACACTCAAACTCATGACAATACTGAGCCGGCTTATCTATTGATTACTGATTCCGAAGCGCAAACTTCGACTGTGACTCTAGAACAAAATTCGAGCATCTTCGCGGGTGCTGGCTCAAATTGCCGAATCGTCCTGATAGGAGACGATGTGTACCCAATTCATTGCATGCTTTGGTTGGACGAACAACGAACCTTGCGCGTCCAAGATTGGAATACGGGCGGTAGAACTCAACTCAATGGCCGCTCCATTGACGAAGAAGCTGTTTTGAATTCGGGCGACGAGTTGAGAATTGGCTCTAATATGATCGTCCCAGTCCTTTCGCCCGAACTTCACGCACGTGTGACAAGCCAATTGGCGATTTCTAGTGAGCTCACCGTACCAGAAAAGCCAATCGAATCTGCAGGATCATCATTGTCGCAGGAGCCGTCCCTGCAAGAGACGCCTGACGAACCAACCACTGAGACGATGGAAGCAGACGAATCAAATCAAGTTCACTCGGAGCCCCCAGCCTACGAATCACAAGAATCGGAAGCGATGAGTGATGATTTTGACGCAGCCACTCGACTTGCTCCCGAAGATTCGGGCTACGTTTACGAATTTGACGAAGAATTTGAAGAGGACTTATCAGACAGTTACGACGTCGATGCTCATACACTGGCTGACGAAGAAGTCAGATCGTTACGACTTGAAGTTGAACAACTTCGCTACGAAGTTGCCGAGCGCGATGCTCAGATTCGCATGCTCAGCGAGCAGCAAGACCAGGAAACGGACCCAGTAGAAGACGAACAGACGGTTCAATTGGTCATGCGCCTGGAAGAACTTCTTAATGAACTCAAGAATTCGGATGATCGCGTTCGTGGCCTCGAAGAGTTGTTACAGGTTTCCGATGAGGCAATACAGGCCGAGCAAGAAGAACGTCGACAATTGGAATCTTGGGTTACAGAGATCGAACAACGTGTTGCCCAACGAGAAGCCGAAGCTGAAGCATAAAAAAATCGAATGCTTAAGCAGCTCAAGGAAGCACGAACCCAACACAAACATGCCAGATCGCAGCTCCAAAAAGCACTACAGTTGAAAGGAACTGGGCCATCAGGCTCCTCGAACGAAATTCTCCAGAAATTCAGTGTGCAGGTCGCAGATCTCCAACGTCAGTTGGAAGCTGCCAACCAAGAAAATGAGAAATCACGAAAGCAGAACCTCGACACCGAAAAAGCTGCCAAAGCGCAGGACGAACTACAACAAATGGAGCAAAAAATGCTCCAGCTGGAGATAGAAACTTCTCGCGAAAGAGCCGAACTGGCCCGTGAACGAGAGCAACTTGAACGTGTCAAGGATGAACTCGAACAAAAGCTAAATTCAAATCGGGAATTGGGTGACGCGGATTCTCGAATCCAGGCAATGCGGGAGCATCTTCGAGACATCCACGAACAGGAAAAAACAGAACGCGATGAAAGAAAACAGCAAAGCCTTAGCGGACGCATTTCGCGCCTGTTGAGTCGGGTCGGTAGTTAACCTCTCTTTCCATTGGATCCCCTAGATGTCATCAACCAATGAAATTCAACCATCGGAACCGAAACATTCTGATTCGTTTGCTCTCGCCGAATCAGGCGAGCACCAATCGCTTGATCGGACACTGACCGAAATTCGTTCGGGGAGGCGTCTCGAGAAAATAGTTGCGAGTATTGATAACTTCTTGCAAAGTCAAGTCTCGCGACTGGAGGCTGCGTTGGACGAATGTCAGCAAGCAGAGGAAAACGACAAAATTGTACAGGCGATTCTGGCGGATTTTGAACGAGAAAAACAAGAATGGGAAGATCAACGCCAAGCCGAAATATTTCGTTTGAATGAAGCCAGCGATCAACTGATAAACGCCTGGCAACAACTTGAAGATGAACGACGAAATTGGTTAGACAAAAGGTAGCGAGCCTTGATAAAGAATAACGACTTGCAAGTTGGACAAGCAATTGTGTCTTCTATTGATTCGAGGACACTCAAAAAGAATGAGCTGATTTCGCGATCGAATAACATAGACGATGAAATCGCAAAAGCTCTTTGCGAAAGGGTTCCCAGTCGCGGTCAGTTGACGTTGGATCAATCTGAGAGCGTAAGTTTCTTTGAGCTTAATGGCGACCAATTCGCGCTGTCTCGAAGCGTGCCAGGCAGAATTGAAGGCAGTCGTAGTGGAGGGCGTCAAACTGTTAGTCATATCATCGTATTTGATCGAGCTCAACTGCAAGGCTACCAGAATAATGTCGTTTTGCTATTGCGTGTCGTGCGCTCGATGGGCCTGCTTATTTTGCAGACTTCCATGCCAAAAGAGTTGCCCTTGATCGACATCCCTCATCATTCGTTTCAGGAACCAAACGGGTTTTCACGATCTGAACTAGCCAAGGAAACCGAGAGGATCGTTCGCGCGATCGACATTCACAAACGAGTCGTTATCTTGGGGCTACTGGATCCGCTTTCTTTTCTGTGTGCGTTCTTGGCAGAGCTCCCTTTGGAAGAACGAACGCAGATCAGTTTTGCAACTGGCATGAATGTTGTCGATGAAAAACCTTTTGACTTGCAGTTCTTTCCAAGAGCAGAAACTGAGCTCGACAAAGAGCTTGCCAGCCGGCAGCTTCGAACGATCTCCCTCGCCGCCCATTCGATGACCGTGTAATAACGCTGATCGACATTCGACATCGCGACATCCGGGCCAGCTGCAATCGTCCGACTTCAGTCGAACCTCCAAACCATCAAATTCACGCCCAAAATCGTGACTTCGCCCACGACAACTGCGTCGATTTGTTGTTAATTGATTGTTGTTAATTGAATAAACGAGTTGCGGTTGCTTCGCCACATAAGCCTATTTCTTCATCGCCACGATTCGATCGTCACCGACCCGGGATTCGAACTAAACTTGCAATTGCTAACTAACATGCCAAATCCCTGATGTTTTGTGGTAAAAATACAACTTGGCGTTCGCGACGATTTTTGTAAGTAATTCAGCTCGCATAACGTCGGCACACTATTGCCGTGTGGAAATGGCCAATAACCTCAGAAAATACGCGCTGTTTTGCTTTGTCAACGAAAGGCAATCGATGAAACTCCAAACGGGGCTGCTCCTTTCCGCTGTGGTCGCGCTGGCCGGGATTCTCATTTCGACAATGTGGGTCAATCAAGCTCGAACTGCATCGCCACGAGCCATCGCGGAACTTGTCGAATCGGAACTGCCACAACAACCGGAATCGACAGCGCAACTTGCAACTTCCGATGTCGGCCCAAAACCTTATCCAGTCTGGAATTCAGAAGCGACCGAAACAGCTACTTTCGGAACCGGGTGTTTTTGGTGCACGGAAGCCCTTTTCGAAGAGCTCGACGGCGTCTTAGCTGTGGTGTCAGGATACTCAGGGGGCCATGTCGAGAATCCAACTTATGAGGACATCAGTACAGGCTTGTCCGGTCACGCGGAAGTCGTGCAAATCACATACGACCCAAACAAGGTATCATTCAAAACGCTACTGCAGGCATTTTGGATGTCCCACGATCCAACGACTCTAAACAAACAAGGTAGCGATGACGGTCCCCAGTATCGGTCAGTGATTTTTTATCACAACGAATCGCAAAAAAAACTTGCTGAGTTGTTCAAGAAAAAACTCACCCAATCAAACGCGTTCGGAAAACCGATCGTGACAGAGATTACCGGGATTGACAAATTCTACGAAGCAGAAAACTACCACCAGGACTATTTCGCTTCCAACGAAAGGGTTCCCTATTGCGAATACGCGATCAAGCCGAAATTGAAAAAGTTCCGAAAGGCTTTTGCGACAATGCGACAGCAAAAATCGCAGTAACCGCGTCGTCAATTTTCCTGGTAGCCTGCGAAAGGAAAGAAAATGAAAATGTTCTCGAAACTTGTGATTTTACTTGCGATCCCGGTGGTCTTGGCAATATTTGTTTTCGCAAATCGTTCAAATGACAAAGGAGACCCTCAAGTGGAAGCGTCGACGCCAGTAGTCGGCAAAGTCATCAAGTCCGAAGCCGAATGGAAGGCGCAACTAACCGACGAACAGTTCTATGTTACGCGGCAAAAGGGCACGGAACGATCGTTCAGCGGAAAATATTGGGACAACAAAAAAACAGGTCAGTACAGGTGCATTTGCTGCGACCTGCCACTGTTTGATTCGTCGACCAAATACAAATCTGGAACAGGATGGCCTAGCTTCTATGCGCCCACCGACGAGTCAAATGTTGTTGAGAAAGCTGACACCAGCCTCTTTGCGGTTCGCACGGAAGTGCTTTGTGGTCGATGTGATGCTCACCTTGGACACGTTTTTGATGACGGCCCCGAACCAACCGGACTCCGTTACTGCATCAATTCAGCTTCGCTGGATTTTGTTTTGCAAGACGATGCGGAACGAAAAAACGAATCCGAAGATTGAGAAATCCAGACGCTCGCTCCACATCGATCCGGTCCACGGCCATTGAACGTAAAGTCCTCATGTGTCGGCGCTGAATCATCGGCGGACTGCCCATCGTTTGGCCACCACGGTACACTTTGTGTCAAGGCACTTACAAAGTGACAAAAAATGTCCAAACTCATCGGGCCAGCGCAAATGATCTCAATACTCGGAATTCCCGATGCAAAGATGTTGGTCTGAGTGCATTACGCATTTCGTCGAAATTGTTTGTGATGCAGTTTATGTGCCAATAATTGTGCCCTGTTAGAGTTAAGAATAAGTAGCAAATGCTTTCAGTACTCGTGTTTTTCTCGTTCGCACTACTGATAACCGTTGCGTTATTTCAGTCCGTCTACGTCATTTTGTACGCTCGACAATTTTCAACAAGACAAAAATCTGAGAGTCATTCCTATCAGCCAAAAGTCGCTGTCGTTCTTTGCCTACGTGGTGCCGATCCTGGTCTTACCGAATGTTTGGAAGCTGTACACCGGCAAAACTATCCGGACTACGAAGTCCACTTGGTTTTGGACTGCGAATGCGATCCGGCC
>CAMYNE010000122.1:10649-17111 GCA_947259675.1 uncultured Pirellulaceae bacterium | reverse complement strand
AGGACACGATCACAAAGGTCAGGGAAAATCGGATCAAGGACGTTGCCGAAGATGAAGTTAAGTATTTATTGGTCATCTGTAAGTTCTTTGGTTGAGGAATGCGACAACAAATTGTAGACCATTTGTGTTTTTTAGAGTGACCGAATTTTGAATTGTTTCGCTAGTTCAACTAGAAAAACCAAATCACTGTTGGAAATTCAACAACGAACAAGAAATTGGCAACGAACCGTTTCGATCATCTCTTCGTAGATAAAATCGCCTCGTTATCTGTTGCCACATTATTTTTGTGTGTTGGGGGCAATGACAGATGACGCAAAAAACATTGAGCGATGGTCCGGCTCGACCCAAATCGAGCGGAGCCCATTTTCAGATTCGCTTGAGCGATCTTTTCTTTTTGATAGCGTTTGCGGCGTGTCTGGCTTTGGCATTCGCGACTAAATGGACATCCACGCTGTTCTTCTTCTTGACGCTGGGTTTCGGTGGGATCGTGGGCGCGGTGTTTGTTTCGTCGTTATTTCGAAACGGATACGTGACGGCAAAAGCGGTCTTCTCGTTGTTGGTTTCTATATTTTTATTGATGTGTGGGTTTTTTTCCGCGGGCATGATGATCTTTGCTCATGTTATCGCGGCATTGATTCTGAATCAGTTGATGCAACCGATGTCGAGGCGAACGTTGACGGGAATAAGCCTGGGTTGTGTTGCCGTATCAATGTTGCTTTTGAACATGGCAGAGCCACCTCGATTGCAACGATTGCTGCAAGCTCGAGCTGCATATCCTATCGTCGACTTGTCAGATCGCTTGCAATACGAATCAGTCCGCGAGGAGGTAGCAGACAGTTCGCTAACGCAAATATCGCTGTCAGAAAAAGTTGCAACTCGACTAAACGATAAGGAGTTGTTGCCAGTGGAGTCCAGATTCAGCCGCCTCTGGGCTTTGCAAAAAATTCATGATCAGGCGTATGAAGAATTCGTTCGCTCTGTCGGGTTCGGAGCCGTACGAATGATCACGGCAGGCCGTAACCGCATTGACACGCCCGAAATACCGACGCTCGGTTTTGAAGATGAATTCGATGTAGAGTCCGCAGTTTCCGCCGACGATACCGAGACCATGGAGTGGAAATATCATTTGCGTGTTGATTACACGGATCACGACGCCCCGGATTCGTATCATTTTGCGGGGGAAGCCGACTTCCTCCATCCCGCGACGATCGGCTTTGTCCAGTCGCCCAAAAAAGCCGCCGGCTTCTTACCCCACGCGTTTCATTTATCGCCGGCCGCCCTACACGACAAAGATCTTGGATACAAAACCTGGGTACTGCAAAATCTGGAGTTAATTAGCCTGTTGCGTTTTGATGAACCGCGGGCTTACGTGTTGGATCATTTGCCGCGGATGGATCATTTGTCGAGCGACGAAATTCCAACTCGAGCCTTGACCCAATTCGAGTTGACTTCGCTCCAGGAACTAAAAACGGAAAAGGATGTGGTCATTAAAGATTCCGGTGACAAGCTGTACATGCTCGGTTCGTTGCGCGCAGGCAAGTCCTGTATTGATTGTCATTCGGTTAAGCGTGGCAATTTGTTAGGCGCGTTTACGTATAAATTCGCCGCCGTTTCGCGATGAGATGAAGGATTAGAGCTATTCTCTGGATTCTACGTCTGCATAAACTCTGGCCAATTTCAAAAGAATTGGTTCGAGAGCCAAATAATAAGCCTCTTCATCCATTGTACTTTTTGTCGATCGCAGCACTTCGAGTTGCGATTCAAGCTCATCGCGCACCTCGCGCTGTTCGCGCGACAGCTGGGCTTCGGCGCCGCGGCGGACAAGAAAGACCTGATTAGCAGCCAACCCATCCGGTTTGCCGCTTTTGGATTTGCGAACGACTCGAGTCCCCTCGAACCAGTCGGCTGGTGTCCCCAGTCCATCGAAATTGTCGTCGATCAATGCCAATTCCGTCGCAAGTCGCGTTTGCTGAACATAAAACTCCTGGGTCCGGGATGATGCGGCAAGGAAGGCTTCGAGTAGCGAAGTTTGTTGGTCTTTATCGAGGTCCAAAGTCGGATCTGCGATCGCTTGCGAAAGATAACCTCCAAAACGGGCAAAATTATGCTGGGCACCGCTCTTGGTCGCCGTGATCACGATTCGATTGTTGCCCTTGAGCTTGGCAATCGATGTACCGCTCGCCGAAGCACAATTGATGATCACGATTCGGCATGTCAACGGCGCCAGCCACTCCGCAAGCTGCGAAGCAGAAACGTCCGGACCCTTCAAGTTGAACTTTGTCGTCTTGCGGTCGTCCGTTCCATGACCGATCAAAACAATCCAAAGCTCACGAATGGTCTCGTCAGTTGATTCAATCTCAGCTTGTAATCGCTGAATATCCGTCTGTTCACCCTCTCTACCCGAGCCAATCCTGATTAGCGAAATGCCAGGTTTGGATTCAGCATTTGTCTCACCGGATTCGATCGCAGATTGCCAATTGTCGGCCCAGGCCTCGAACTGTTCCCCATACTCTGCTGTTCCTTCGGCGCCGACGACCAAGATTACTTTCTGGTCTTGGGCGTTTAAGGGACACGCTAACGAAGCGATGATTGTCGCAAACACGAGGAAAACGATTTCGCGCATGAGTTTTGAAGTTGCGCCCATTGGTAACCCGACGCGTAAACGAGGAAAACTACCTTCTGAACTCACACGTCGGGTTACCATTTCTCGAACAACAAGCACAACTTCAATATGTACGAGCCTGTCCCAGGCTCGCCTACGGTTTTCGAATCGCGACATCATGGCATTCCTTTCCATCGTCGAATGCCCCATTCGCCAACGAGCAGACTGATCGCCAGCCCAAAAATTGTCCAGCGATGCCACCAGGGCAAAGATCGGGTTTCCGTAATTGGAACTTCACGATGCTCAAGGCTCGTGACAAATCCGTCGAGACGATCCAACTCGATCACTTCGCCACCACTACGCTGCGCGAGTTGTTCCAGAAACGCTCGATTCGGTTCAAGCGATCGAAACTCTTCGGTTTCCGGTTCTGAAACCCAGCCAGATTCACGTTGTTCGATGTCACTTCCATCGTCCGCAGCGGCTTGAACGATGGCTCGATAAGCTCCGGGTTCAGTCGAGACAAAATTCGCCACGTACAATCCTGGTTCCGAAGCTGCTGGCTCACCCTTCAACTCAATCGATTTTCCGGCGGGGGTCTGCACTTCGATGGCAACCGCAGCATTGTCAAACGGCTTGTAGGCCTCATCGCGGACCCGAACTCTTATTTCAGCAGTTCGGTTGGCGTCGTTTTTGCGTTCAACCTCAACCTCGACTCGTCGCGGTGCATCGGCGACCAGCCAACGCAGCGTTTGCCGCCATGCTTTCTTCAGATCGTCGTTGTTTTCATCACTCTGGAGCTGCCATCGCCAGAAGTCGCCGATCATTAATGCGGCGGTGCGTCCTTTACCGAACGGCTGAACGACTAATGCGGGATGTTCACGGTTGTCGCGGGTGAGCACCGTCGCCAAAACGGTTGCTCCTGGCTTGATCGATTGGGACAAATTTAGCGTTTTGAACTTCGGCATTGAAGCAAGTCGCCGACGTTCCTTTTCTTCAGTCGATTCGATTCGAACCCATGGTTGCAGCCAACCTTCGCGAGTCAAACTCAGGTGATACTGGGCTCCCTTTTGGGGCGCGATCTGGTCAAGATAAACCGGCAACATCTCGCCGATTTGGGTTCGATCGAACTCACCACTGCCAAACGATTCCTGTCCGCCCAACATCAGCAACCCGCCACCACGCAAGCTGACGAATTGCTGGACCAACGATTTTTGATCTTCACTGAAGAACTTGGATTCAACATCGTCCAGCACGATCGCGTCGTACTCAAAAAGCGTCTCTGCGTCTTTGGGAAACCCGCCACGTAACTCGTCTTTGTCGCGCGTTCCCAGCCTCAAGAAAACTGGCTCATCATGCTGCTCCGTGGTATCTTCGTCTTGAGACTCAAAACCGCGAAACAAAGAATTTGACTGCTGACCGTCGCGACCGCGGAATGTAAACTTGGCTTCCCGTTTGGCAATCCGCACCAGCGCAACCAGGTCCAATTCCTCATCTTCCTGCAACGAGCGGCGGAGAAATTTGAGTTCCCAGTTTGGACGACCGGTTACGTAAAGCACCCGAAACGGCCCTCGACCCCGATCAACAACGGCAATTCGTCGATTATTCACAATCGTTGCCTCGGCCGACGACTCAGCCGATTCGTTGTTCGTGTCCTCACCTTCGGCGAACGCATTCACCTGGTAAACGTTGACGCCACGTTTTTCTGGCCGTGTTTTGAAACGAACGGCGAAAGGCCGCCCATCTTCAATGCGGTTGACTTCTTTTCGTTCAAGTTCTTTGCCAGTCTCATCAAGCAGCTGAACGGCGACACGCTTTCCAGCGTATCCGTGAGCCACGAGTTCGGCCGTTACCGTAACGGGGGCCGATTCAAAATTAGTTTGCGTACTGGTGACCCGCGTGATCCCCAAGTCCTTCGCTGGCCGCTCTTTTCCGACGACGACAGGGTAAATCGGCGGGATATTTTGCCAATCCAGAGCGTCAAAATTCGAATTGTCCGAATCGGTCACATTGCCATCAGTCAACAAAATGATTCCTGCGGATGGACGACCTTCAAAACGACTCGAGACCAAACCTATATTGTTCAGCACGTCACTGCCGCGTTGATCAGCCGCATAACTGGCAAAATTTGACACAGGTCGGAGGCGGCGATCAAACTGGTAACGCCGAACATCAAAATCGTCGGCCAGCTTTCTTAACCAGTCCGATTCGTCGTTCAATTTTCGCTTGAGCTGAGTTTCGCGTGTCTCGGAGTTTCCACGATCTTTGATTTGCAGGCTCTGGCTGTCGTCAGCCATGACAACCATCAAGTTTGCGCCTTTCTCGGGTCGGCTGTAGCGCTGTAACGGCTCAAGCAGACAGATGGCGAGTAGCAGTAGCGCGGCGAACTTCATTCCGGCTAACAACATCCGCAGTCCGGTCGAAGCGCGTGTTCGCGCGTAAGTCCAAACGAGCACTGCCAAACCAGCCAACACCAACAGGCTGATGGGCAAAAGCCAATCCGTTGATCCCCAGGCGTTGGGAAAAATCATTGACCGCTCCCAAGGCGTTCATAGTAACGTCTGACGGCATCCTGGAATTCCGCCGGTACCGGATCACGATCCAAAGGAACCAACGAATTTTCGGAACCACGACGCATAATCTCTTCGGCAACGCGATCTTGAAGTTCAGCCAGCGGTTTGGCAACTTTCAGTTTCACCAAATCCCAATTTGGTTCAGCCGAGTGACGCTTCGAGTCCTTGCGGATTTCACGAGCCTGCTCGCGAATCCGTGATGCTTCGGCCCTCAAGTCAGGATCGGCAATCATCTCTTCAACATCGCGCAAGCGGTCGGACCAATCGCGAAAATCTTTGCCTGAAATCGGCCGCATCATTCGTTGGTTCCCGCCACCACCGCGACGAAGATTGAGATCGCCGTTGCGAGGCGCATTGTCCTGGTTGTTGGCTCCAAGGTTGCGAATCTGCTGACGCATCCGTTCGGCATCGTCACGTTCCTCATCATTTTGTTGGCCGTTTCCACCCTGGGCTTGATCGCCCGGATTGGCGTCTCGCGGTTCGCCGTTTGGTTGCTTTTCGCTTGATTGTCCTTGACCTGATTGACCTTCCCGAGGCGATTCCTCGGGTTGGTTTTGTCCCTGGCCGCGCTGTGTCTGTTGATCTTCCGATTGCCCGTTAGGTGTTTCGGACGATTGACCGCTTTGGCCGCGCTGATTGTCTTGTTGTGGTTGAGCGTCTTGTTCGCCATCCCGAGGTTCGCGATCGGATTGCGGTTGACCGTTTTGTTGAGTCGATTGACCATCACGGGGTTGATCGGAAGGATTGCGTTCGTTGATTTCCTGCTGTAGCTCCCGGTTCAAATCGCGAAGTGTTTTCTGGGCGGCCTTGAGAGCTTCAGTTTCATCTCCCAAGACACTTTCGGCTGCTTTTTCGATGCCTTCCCGTAATTCTTCGATGCCTTGGCGAGCACGTTCTTCTTCGGTCCTCGCATCGTCAACCCAACCCCGCTCAAGCGACCGGCGAGCCGACTCAAGCGCCTGGCCCGGACGGGATTCTTCGGACTTGCGATAGGTATCATAAAGTTCTTCGGCCAAAAGAGGCTCAAACGGCTCGGCTTCCTCAATCGTCTCTCGCATTTCGGTTCGCAATTCGTCAACGGACTGTTGCTGCTCGGCCAATTGCTGGTTTAGTTTCGGCTTATCGGCGTTGTCTTCGCGTAGTGTGGGCGCAGTCTTCTTTTTTTGAACGGGCTGATCGGCAAGTTGTTGGGCGATCTCCTGTTGATTTTGTTCCAGTTCCTGAGCCTGATTTCTCATCTGCCGCATCTGTTCGGTAAATTGACCGGCGGTGCGGTTTTGAAACTCGTCT
>CAMYNE010000122.1:5737-10590 GCA_947259675.1 uncultured Pirellulaceae bacterium | reverse complement strand
TTCTCGCGAGTTTGTTCGAGTTGTTCCGATTCCTCGGACATCCGCTGCTGATTCTCTTCGCCCTGCATTCGTTCGAGCAGTTCGTCCGCATCACGAAGCACTTGTTCCTGCTGTTCGCGAAGCGATTTTAATCGCCGTTCGATTTCTTTCCGTTCTTCTTCAGTTTTGGATTCTTCAAGCGCAGACTGAAGTTCTTTGACTCGTTCATTGAGATCGGTTTGACGACGAGCGAGTTCGCGGAGACGGCTGAGCACCTGGCGATCTTCCTGTTGCTGCTGTGATTGTTGGGTTTGCTCCTGCGCTGTCTTTTCGTTTTCGTAACGGTTTTCATCTTCTTTCAGGTTCAACTGTTCGAGCTGTTGCTGCGCCCGATTGTTCTGGTTCTGAGAAGCCTGACCGGCTTGTTGCTGTTGCCGCACGACCTCATGTTCGCGTGCCCGAAGTTTCAAGAGCGCTTGATAAGCGGCTTGCTCACTCGACAAAGCCGGTTTAAGCGCAGAATAATCTGCATCATGGTTGGCTTGGGTCAAGTGAAGAACGGCTTCGTTCATCAGCGTGCGGGCTGATTCGATGTAAGATTTTGACTGCTGATCTTCCAGCCGTTCCGCTAATTCAACCAGTTTTTCGATCGCCGATGTCTGCGACTGCGCAAGTAACTCGGTGTCGTCACCAAACTCGGCGGACAGATTGTCCGACTTCTCGCGACGGATCAGCTTCCAGGTTCCGTTGATGATCTGTTTCTGAAGCTCACCAAGCTCTTGGGCCTGTTGAGCATTCTGCCCGCCTTGCTGTTGTGGCGGCGGTTGCTGTCCAGCTGGTGGAGTTTGACCTTGACGATAGATCTCGTCGAAATGGCGAACTTCAGCGAAATACATATCGCTTGAGACCCGCCGGAGTTCACCATCGGGACCAATGTCTTCGGCCCAAAAGTAGTAGGACACCAAATCATCCGGTTGCGCTTTCAACTCTTCCAACTCGAGCAAGTGGTCGATTTGTTTGCGTTTCTTGGCAGAAGGTCGTTGTTCAAGCTCAACGTCAGTGTTTTCTTGACCCGGGATCCCAAAGTTCAAACCAATCGATTTCAGGCCAAAATCGTCCCAGACGTTGGCGCTGATTTGGACTTCTTCTAACGGGGAAGCCTGAATATCACGCCCGGGCGCAAGCAGTTTCAAATCGGGTGGCCGATTCTCAAGAACATTCAGAACAAATTTCGGAGGCGTGCGGTTTTTGCGGCTGGCATCGTCAACCAGTTGAAGCTCGTATTTCTGCGATTGATCCATTTGAATTAGAGCAGTCAGTTTCCGTGGATCATCCGAATCCGAAATCAACCCAACGACGGGACTGTCGTTAGTTCCGCGGGCGACCAACCTCGCGGCGGTTACCGGTTTGTTAACAAAAAAGGTCAACTCTGCTTTCGTTCCCTGTACCGCATTCAAACGGCGAAAATCCTGGACCGTTTTGTCTTTGAGCTCGGTATAAGTTGGATACTTCAATGTCGCATCGGCGCGGATCAGTTTCGGATAATCGAAAACGGAAACAGTGTACGTGTCCGTTTGTTGTTTGGCGTACTCAATCCGATACGTAATCGGTTGATCGACGGCTGAAACCCGGGCACCAAATACCGGATCGTCAAGGCTTTTTGACATCGGCAGCCGCGATTCAATTCCGTTTGTGTCAGCAACAACGAGCGTTACTTCTGGCGGAAACGCCTGGTTAAATCGAGCAAGCACCAGCAGACTCGTTCCACGCTCGACCTCGCTGTTTCCAGGTTCGACTGAAATTTCAAAATCCAATTTGTCGACCGCGGCATCCGCGAACGCGATCGTCTTGTCAGGTGGAATCGGTTTGGCATACCACGCCAAACAAACCATAGCGATTGCGAATGCGATGAGACCAAATAATCCAGCGATCGGCGCGGCAACGAGATGCCAACCCGGGATAATCGCTGGCCAGCGATTGACGAAACTATGATTTACCGCGCGCCGTAAAACGTCCTGCTGCAAAAATCCGAGTCGCTCGCCTTGCCTGGGTTGCAGCTCAATCGCCGTGATCAAGCTTGCATCGAGATCGGGATATTGTCGCTCAACATCTTCTGCGACCTGTTCAACGGTCTTCATCCGAAAAACCGCAATCACTGCGGCTACGATGGACACAAAGAAACTTCCGCCGGTCAGGAACCACAGGTATCGAGACGGGTCCAGATTGCCAAACCGATTAAGGTAGTACAACCAAACGGCGACAGCCGCCGCACAGAACCAGGTCACGGCAAATACAAGGGCGGCTCGACGAATCTGGATTCGTCGAACAACCGGTTTAAGACGCTCGTAAAGCACTTGTTCCATTAGTTTATCTCTCCACTTAGCCGTTGGTTAACGCTCGCACGGGAAGCGGTTTGACCAGCTAGCCAAGTCTCACCGATCAGGAAGAAGATTGCGGCAACGATCAGCCATTTCCAGAACTTCTGACGGTTCTCGATGTCACGATCCATCGTTGTTCGCATTTGCGCCAGTTCGCTGGAGGCAGTTTCTTGTTCGCCAACTTTGACTTCAAACATCTCAAGCTGCTCAATCGGGATCGCGGTTGTCTCGCTTTCGGCTCGATCGACATTAACTGCAAACGCGATTTGCGATTCGCTGTTATCCGCACCGGTGCGATCCTGGCCGTCTTTACGAGATACCAATCGATAGATGCCGGGCTGATTCGCATCCGTGAAACGGGTTTGATCCGACTCAATAACCTCCGCAGTCCCATCGGGCTTGATCATCGAACGTGTCCCAACTCCATTTTCCAACGCAGGAAATTCGATTGGATCGCCAACCAAAAGCGACTTGTTCAATTCGGGAAAATCTGCGGCAATCTCAACTAACCCGTTGATAAGGGGGACAAATTTCGTCGAAAGGGCGAGCTGACTCTGGTCGGGATGCCAGCCGCTGGCGAAAACAAAGACCTGACCGGACTTGATCGGGAAGCTCAACCGCTTGGTGCTTCCAGAACCGGATCTTGGTAAAGTCGTTATACCTCGGGTTAGCGAACGGCTGGAACAACGGGCTGGCAAAGTTAATCTCGGCCAACATCAAGTATTTTTCCTGGTCATCCTGTTCATCGCCCTCAACCAGATCATCAGCCACGTTGGCCCCGGTCCACGCCGCTGTGCTTTCAGTCGTTGCAAGATCCGTTAAAGCAATGAACAAAGTTCCGCCTCCGTTCAAGTAAGCGTCGATCTCACGATGTTGGTTTTTATCCACCGGCGAAGTCAACACGACGAGCGTCGGTGGCTTGTCCGCGACGGAGTTCGTAATCTTATCACTGTCCGAGATCTGGCGTACCGTTACCAATCGGCTTGGTGTTTCAACCAACGCGCGGCGTAAATAGAAATGAGGTTTTTCCGGATCGTCTTGGTCATCCTTGCCAACGTAAACGAGATCCAGTTCCTGTTGTTCCGTTGGAACAACAAAAAATGTATTGTCGAAATCTTCTTGATCGCCCGAAACGACGAACTGGCGAGCGGAAACGGCGTCGTCCGGTGGAATTCGTAATACCCGACTGGTTCCTGGTGGAACGTAAAACGAAACGGGATCGGTGTTTTGTGGTTTGGCTTGACCCGACCAGTTGACAAAAAACTGTTCTAAATTTGACTCTTCGGAATTAACAACCCGGATTCGCAAGGAAGGATCGTCCTCTTCAGCGACGGCGTCGAGCAGTTGAACGGTCGCATTTGAATAATCGTCAGGTACGACCGAAAGGAACTGTACATACACGTGCGCGGGCCATTGGAATGCCTGAAGGGATTCGATCTTTGAGCCTTTTTGCAAATCGCTGACGACCACGATCTGAAGCTTCGCGGACGCCTTGCCATCGTTGGCTCGTTGTGAATCGCGCCAGACGTCAAGGCGGTCTGCAACTGAAACCATTGCGTTGCCAAGGTCCGAACGAGCCCAGGTTGGCTCAAGAGTTTTTAGCTCGTCGCGAATAAGATTCGCCCGGTTGATCTGGCCTTGTTGGATTCTTTCGTCGAAGGGAACGACTGGCTTGACCGAATTGTCAAACGCGAACAGGGCAACATCATCTCCCTGCTCAAGCCCGCCAAGTATCTTTTCCACTTGTTGTGTGGCTTGCTCCCACAAGTCGGCACGACGCATGCTTGCACTGGTGTCCAACAAAATGGCAACTCGCCGTTTGGCGACATCGACATCCGAAAGTGTATCGGTACCGCGAAAAAACGGTCGCATGAAAGCAGCGGCAATCAGCAAAATGGCGGCCGCTCTCATCAGCAGCAACAAAATGTTTTCGAGTCGACTCCGCCGCGTCAGAGTCGGTGGCGACGGCCTGAGAAACATCAACGAGCTGAATTCAGTCTGTCCCTTGGGGGTTCTTCGAATGAGATGAAGCAGAAACGGGAATGTAATCGCAAGAGCCCCGAGTCCGAACAGCCATGCAAGTGCGCTCATGTCCCACTCCTTGTCTGAGTGGCACGCTTGAACGATTTGCCTTGATGAGCGCGAGCCTGCAACAGATTGAAAAGTGCCGTTTCCAGTGGCTGATCCGTTTTGATTTGGAAAAAGTCAATGCCCAGATGGTCGCAAGTCGCTTTGATCGCCGTCTCATGGTCATCGAAACGTTGCTTGTATTCTGCTGCGACCGTTTGCGGATCAACGTAAATCTCGCGCCCCGTTTCCAAGTCCTGAAACATCGTCGCTTGATCAAACCCGAAATCGACTTCGGCCGGATCGAGGGTGCGCAAAATGACCACATCATGTCCGCGCGAGCGGAGGTAGCCCAGATTCTGATCAAGCTGTTCGACGGGTGCGAGCAGATCCGAGATCAACACAACCAATCCGCGCTTGGCAACCGTT
>CAMYNE010000122.1:0-5730 GCA_947259675.1 uncultured Pirellulaceae bacterium | reverse complement strand
CCGACGAAGGTGCCCGGCGCGATAACGCGGCGGGATAATGTCGACAATCCGGTCACCGAAAGTCACTAAACCGACCGCGTCCCGTTGACGATTCAAAAACCAGGCCAACGTGGCGGCCATCGTTTTGGCGTATTCGGTCTTGTTAAATTCCAGCGAACCGAATCCCATCGACCGACTCATGTCGACCAACAGGTAACAACGCAAATTCGTTTCGTCTTCAAACCGTTTGATGTAGTAACGATCGCGCCGCGCGAAAAGTTTCCAGTCGAGGTAACGCAGATCGTCGCCGGCCGAGTATTGTCGATAGTCAGTAAACTCAACTGAAAATCCGTGATAAGGACTTCGGTGGAGTCCGGCCATGAACCCTTCGACAACGATTTTCGCGCGCATCTCCAGATTCTTGATACGCATGATCGTTTCCGGCGAAACGTGCGCAGCATTTCGATTGAGATTCGAAGATTCAATCGTTTGAATTTTCGACACGGCTGCATTCAATAAAAAAAACGAACGGTGTCGCCGCAAAACGATTTACGGCTTTAATGGCGCCGGAACATGGTCGAGCAATTGGTCGATGATCTTTTCAACAGTCACGCCCTCGGCTTCGGCTCGATAGCTTGGCAATATTCGATGACGCATCACGGGATGGGCGAGCGTTTGAATATCGTCAAGATTCACATGCGAGCGGCCATTGAACAGGGCTCTGGCTTTCGCCCCGAGGATCAAATTTTGTGGAGCGCGAAGTCCGGCGCCCCAGTTAACAAACTGGTTCACAAAGTCCGGCACTCCTTCGCGATTAGGACGACTCGCATCGGCAAGTTGAACGGCATATCGCACCAGTTCCTCGGCGACAGGAACCTTGCGAACTGTATGGTGAAATCGCCGGATGTCATCGGCGGAAAACAGCTTTTCGATCGTAGGATTGTAATCAGATGTCGTTTGCTGGACGACTTTGATTTCATCGTCTTGTTTCAGATAATCGATGTTAACGTTGAACATGAAACGGTCGAGTTGAGCTTCGGGAAGTGGATACGTACCCTCCATTTCAATCGGGTTTTGCGTCGCCAAAACGAAAAAAGGTTCGTCCAGTTTGTAACTTACACCCGCGGCAGTGACCTGATGCTCCTGCATCGCCTCGAGCAAAGCTGCCTGGGTTTTGGGTGGCGTCCGATTGATCTCATCGGCCAGGATCACATTGGCAAAAACGGGCCCTCTCACGAACTGCATTTTTCGCTGGCCTTCGGCCGTTTCCTGAAGAATTTCTGTGCCGGTAATATCGGCTGGCATCAAGTCAGGTGTAAACTGAATCCGTTGAAAATGCAGGTCAAAAATTTTCGCAATGCTGCGAACCAGAAGCGTCTTGGCCAGCCCCGGCGCACCGGTGATCAGACAGTTACCGCCGGCAAACAGGCTGATCAACAGCTGTTCGATCACGTCTTCCTGGCCGACGATGACATTTGAAAGCTGTTCAAAAATCTTGTCTCGGCCCTCGCGAATCTGCTGTACTGCAAGTTGTTCTTCTTCAAAAGTATTAGAAGTTGTGGTCACGTTGGGTCGGCTCCAGATGTTGCTGTTTCTTTGTCGCCAAAATTCGTTGACCCCGGCGGGCCACCATGCGAATCGAATTGTTCAGTGGGTCATCGCGTACGTCACGATGTTGATACCCAGCGGTTAGGCAAATGGTTCTGAGTACTCTTCAAAGTATCCCTTGTCGACACCTTCGCGTTCCCACCCGTCACCCAAATCGGTGTTATGACAGATGAACGCCATTAGTCGACGATCGTCATCAAATATTCCGCGGGAGTGGGCGATTTGAGCGTCAGGCCGTTCCGTTCGCCAGCCTCGTAAATAATGATGGACGCTTGGGATGATGGGTTTTTCTTTCAAGTCATAGACAATATGAAAGATCTCATGTTCCAACGGAACTTCTTCAGGTTCGCGATCAGGAAAAACGCGTTTTATCTGGCGATAGAAATTCTCCCACTCATATTCGCCCCAAAAATCATCGACCATCAGAAACCCGCCTTTATTGAGGTACTTGCGTAGCGCGACAACTTCCGGTTCGCTGAAAAAAAGATGGCCGGGTTCGATGATGTAAATGAATGGATAATCAAAAAGCTCTTTGTCAGTCAGCCGGATGATTTTTCCATTTGGATCAACCTGGAGAGATGTGAGTTCTTTCAAACGGTACGACAGGTTCAAATCAGCGTCAGGATAATCCGTTCGCCACCCGTAGCGACCACCATAGTTGTCATATTGAATTCGGACGAAGGTGAACACATCGTGTTCAAACTCTTTGCTCTTTTCCCATAGAGGTACGCCACGACGCACATCGTAGTTTCGCCGTCCACCCCAGCGTCGTTGATAGTCCTGAGCGACGACTAGCCCGCAGGTTACGATGCCGATGAGAACCAGGAAAAATTTCCAGCTGCGAATTCGGCTCATGGCGACTCCTTTTTAGGACGGCTCGGAGAATCTGGTTCTGCACGATTTTCAGACTGTGCCTGCTCTTGGACTATTCTAAGCAATAACGCATGCGCGTCGCGATAGCGGGGTGCGTGTTCTAATGCCATGATCGCGTGACGTTTTGCAAGTGCAAGCCGTTTGGTTCGATGCAGTACCAAAGCCAGCCTGAAATTCACGTCAGCCGCATCGAGCGGGTCCATTTTGACCAATACTCGAAGCGATTCGATGAGTGCTTGTTCGTCCCCTGTCTTTTCGGCCGCGATCGAGAGATATCGGTGTGGCGCTGAAAGCAACGGATTAAGTGCCAACAAGCGTCTTGCAAAGCGTTTGTTTTTTTCCCAGTCGCCGTTAAGTGAAGTAATTTCCAGCAAACGAGTGAATAACTCGACACTATCGGCTTCCAGCTCGGCGAGCTTCTCCAGTGTCGTGAACTCTTTCTCAGACTCACCCATTTCGCGGTAGGCTTTGGCCAACATCGGGTAGGCCGGTTTTGCTTCGGGGCTGAGCCGAATTGTTCTTTCGAGCGAAGCGACCGCCGTGGTCCAGTTTTCTTCTGCAAGACATTGTTTTGCTTCGGCAAGCAATCCGGCCATGTTGTCGGGATGAGCCGCATTCCATTTGGCCAAGTCAGCTGCACTCGCACCAGGTGGAGCGTCCACTTCGTCCCAATTGCCCTTCGGGGCAAACGCCTCGGCTCTTGTTTTTGCAAATTCGGCAAATTTTTTGTCGATAAAATCGACGGGTGCAGCATGCCGGCGAAGCGAATCGTTGATCGGCGTGCCATAACTCAAATCCTCAAGCACTTTCAGAACCGACTCGATCCCAAATTCCTGAACAAGATACTCAACAACCAATGATGATTCGAAATAAGCAAATTGCAAATGTAACGGCGAGGCCGGACGAAGAAAGGCACCGCTCAGTTGGCTGACTGGTGTGAGATCGTCGCCCAGCATCATTTCGCGATATTGAAGGCTTAATGATTCGCCCCAGGCGGGATCGGCAAGTTTTTCTTCGTAAACTGAAATTCCTTCGCTCAACCAGCGAGGCATTTTGTTTTTTGTTTTTTGCAAGGTGACGACATGACAGAATTCGTGCCACAATACCGATTCCCAACTCGTCAATCTCGCTCCTTGGGCGGCGGGACTGTTCATCGTAATGAGGCGTCCAAAACAAACTCCCAAAAACCCGGCTCCGCCAGGCATTCCAAATGTTCGAATCGCAAAGTCAGATTGGCGGGGAAAAATCTCAACGAAAATCGGAGTTTCAAGTTTCGAATCGTATTTCGTGCACAGCGACTTTTTTGCCCGAGAAAGTAAATCCAACACCCGCTCGCCGTAGATATCGGCTTCATTGGCATCCATTCGAACGACGAAGCCGTCTCGTTCAAACGTGCGAAAGCCGGAGATCTGATCGCGAAGCGTCACGAGGTTATGCGCAGCGGTACTGTACTCGTCCGCGTCGAAGACTTCATCAGCAAGCTTCCAGCCCTCCAAATCCTGGCCCAGCCGAAGCAGATCATGGGCCAACTGCATTTTCGCCGGCAGATAATCTTTGTCGTAGATCAACGACCTCCGCTGATAGGTTTCGCTCTCCTTGAATCGATATTTTTGGGACAACTCACGACCGATTAAATGATCGACCTTTGGATTCCCGGACCAATCCTGTAAAGCTAAGCCACGGAATTTGCCCTCATTGGCAGGTTCATTTTCAAGATGAGCAATCACCGCACGATATGCCCAGCCATCTGGATGATTGGGATTAACCGTTAACACTTCGTCGAGCGCCAATTTGGCGGCGTTGTAATTCTCGGAACTGATCTGCTGATCTGCGACGATCAGCAGGCTATCCGCGTGTTTTGCGTCAATACCAAGTGCTTTTTTGATCGCCTCATTCGCTTTCTCAGAGTTACTGGGCAAGTACGATTCGGCCAAACGACTGTGGGCATTCGTATCGTCAGGTCTGAGTTCGACAACACGAGCGAAATTTTCAGCAGCCAATCCATAGTCGTGTTTTTCAAGTGCCAGTTCCCCAATCGCTCGAAATACCTCGGGATCACGGGGGTTGCGATCTCGGACGGGATAGAAAAACGAATCCAACACCTCTTTTGCATCGGCTTTCTGTTTCAAGAAGTATTTGCCCAAGACGATCTGGTTAGACGCGTCTCGGAATCGCCACGAACTTCGCGCCGCCAATTCGCCAATTTCCAAAGTCATCTTCATGGATCGCCCGACGTTATTGTTGAATCGACAGACTTCTTCGCCTAACCAACGGATGCGGATGCTGTTGGGGAATTGCTCGAGCGCTTTATCGATCGTATTGAGTGCTTCACTGTATTCACCGATCGCCATTTGAGACTTGGCAATCAGGATCGGCCACTCTTCCTGAGTACTGAACTTGCCGAGTTTTTCGACAACGGTCTTACCCAGCGTAATTGCGTCGGCAAAGTTGCCTTCATTAAACAGGTGAATCGCCTGTTCCATTTCGGTCCGATTCTGTGCTTGGGACCAACCGGTCGAAACGCACAAAGCAACCGCGAGGAATATGGAGAATCGCACAAACAACTTTGCCGAACGGTTTGGGTTTTGCTTCGCCATCGTTTGGTTCATGGGTCGAGGACTTGCGATGACACAGTGTAGCTGCAATTGTCCCAATTGCAGAACAATACCATGCGATGCTCATAACAATTGAGACAATTGTTGCCACAATTTCGCGGCGCGAAACCTGCGACCTATCGCTATTCGCGGCGCAGCCGTGCGGGAATCGCGTCCTTATGCACAAGAATAGCTACCGTTTTCAAACGCACATACGCTTCAGACATGTGCAACAACCCGTCGTACGGTCCGACTTCACCCCAGGAATTCTTGATGACGAAGTAACGATTGCCCTTGCTGTCACGCGAGATTCCCGCCAGATGCATCAGGTGATCATCTGTTGTTGAATAGCTGTAAAAAGACTCTTGACGCATTTCCTGAGTCACTTCTCTCTCCGGACCGATCGTTTTGAACATGTCTGATCTAGTCGCGACTTCCGGCAAAACAGCGATTCCGTTTTTTGATGAAAATCCGCGTTCACTGACATCGCCATCCCAGGCAACGGAATATCCGTTTTCGACGGCGTGAGCAATAATCTCAACGACGTCATCGATTGGGAGGTTGTAAAACGAACCATTCGAATAGTTGTCGGGTATTTCCAATACGAAACTCTCGTAGAACGGATGGTGGCTGTACGAGGTGATGTTAAGGTAATCTTCGGCGCGGAAATCAAGGC
>CAMYNE010000121.1 GCA_947259675.1 uncultured Pirellulaceae bacterium | reverse complement strand
CTTCCAAATCGAAGGCAGACGATCTGGTTTCTGCATTTGCCGCCGGTATCGATGATTTCCTGACGAAGCCGTTTAATCCGGAAGAGCTTCACCAGCGCCTTCGTGCCGGTCAGCGAATTCTTCATCTTCACGATCAACTGAACGAAACACTGGAACAATTGAAATATCAAGCGACTCATGATGCATTGACGGGAATATGGAATCGACGCGCCATTCTTGAATCACTGGAACGCGAACTCAACCGAGCAAACCGAAATATTCAATCGCCTGAAGCGACAAGCATTGTCCTTGTGGATATTGATCGATTCAAATCAATCAACGATACATTTGGTCATGTTGTTGGAGATTGTGTGCTCAAATCAGTCGGCGATATTATTCACAAGTCCCTTCGATCATACGATTATGTTGGACGCTTTGGGGGAGAAGAATTCATAATTATTCTTCCGGCAACTGCCCCGGAACAAGTGAAGATCATTGTCGAACGAATTCGATCAAACGTTGAAAAAACTCCTGTCGATATTGGCGGCGGACGGAAAATTCAGATCACCGCTTGTTTAGGCGTTGTCACCGCAGGAAAAAACTCGGATGTCGAGCAGTTGATCAAGCTCGCTGATGAAGCAATGTATCGTGCAAAATCAAACGGCCGCAATCTGTGTGTGTTCGCCGATCAAATTCAAGGGCCAGGTCTATCCGAATCAGAACAGTCTGCACAAATCTCCAACGTTGTTTGCGATTCAAAGTAAGCCGCCAGGATCCCCAGCTGTGGCGGATTCAGTACGGATGCGGGGGCTGGTTTTTCGTAAGGGCTACTCCAGCCCGAAAATAGACGGTCGGGCGTGGCTGTCATACTCATTATCGCGTTTATAATGTCCGAATTAAGACGTTGATACGAGGTAATGATAAGACGCATATACTTTCAATTCTTACTGGTTCTTTTGCCTGCGACGTTGCTGGTCTCAATGTTACTTCGGCCCAGTCGGATAACATTGCCGCGACAGATGATACCGGGAGATCGCTTCCAAGATCTCAGAATTTATTATTCGGGAAATCGAGCACCGCTGTTTATGGATTTGCTACACAATTCGTGGGGCTCAGGGAGAAAAAGCCAGGTGTCATCGTGGTTGCATCACTTGACGTGGAAAACGGCTTCGGCGACCCTGTTGCTAACGGATCGCGGCGAAGGGCTCTGGCGGCAAGAAATGGTTGCGAGTCGACGACACCATTCCTGATTCTCCGCCCCGATCATCTGGCGGACTGCATTGGCAAATATGGATGGCCCCATAACAAGTTGTTGACTTAGTTAATCAAGGTCGATGTGGATTTTGGTCGAGTGGGTTTTCCATGATCAATTGCCGAACTATCCAAGCACGTTTTTGCTGTTGCAGATTACGGGCTGAATCACGAAGAACAATTGATTTTCAAACGGGATGAAGCGAGTCAGATTTCTCGGGTTATGGCGGCAGAGGTGGCGTTCAGGCGACTGAAAGCTGGTCACAAGCAAGGGAGACGCTTAAGATTCAATCGCTACTTGCTGCCGACCGGCTTCGCGAAATCGTTTTGGCGGCCTTGTCCCGAAAAGAGCCTTCCGATTTTCTACAACCCGATTTGATCGAATTAACGTCCCACGACTCTACCATCAAGCTCGATATTCGTTATGCGACGACAAAATAACTCTATATCCGGCCTGGTTTAGTTTAAGTGTGCTCGAATGACAGCGTGGGTCGCCGGTTTTTGCATCAATGCCCTTGGCTTTTTGTAACACACACTGAACAAGACTGTTCATTCATAATGCGTATCGGCTATGGTTTGTCGCCAAACTGTTCTGGGATGCAACACCACCGGAAATGAGACATTTGTCGCTAATCCGGACAATGGTTCGCTTCACAATCGCGGTTGCGCGGTCGATCTGACGCTCTACGTTTCGAAGACCGAAACGGTCGTTCCAATGGTTGCTGACGGCGGCGAATTTACCGAGCGAGCTTATACCGACTACCCGGGCGGGACATCGCGGCAGGCATCGGTGGTCGCTACGCGAGAGATGGAATCCCGGGCTTCGAGATTTATGAGTTCGAATCGTGGCACCTTGATTACAAAATGTGGCATCAGCATCCAGTCTCGAAGAAAACTGTTTTCGGAGTTGGATAATCAGGGCTTAATTGCTGCTCCGTGACTGTTCGCCCAACTCGAACCGGTGGTACGGGTTCGGGATTCATCTCACGGGACGAAACTAGGTTTCGATGCCAGATCGGATTTCGGCATGCACACTGGAAAACATGCGAATCCAAGGTGATATTGCCGAATCTGCAAGTTTGGCGGAAGCGGCCTTTGCGGCAGCGCGGTCGGCGAAAACTCCGTAGACCACGATATAGAGCATCCGAGTTTTTCCCTGTTTGCAGAAAACGGCGAACTCCTCGGGATTTTCTTGGTTGGCAATGTACTCTTTGGCACGCTGTTGCGAAATCGCACTTAAGACCTGAATCGTGTAATGGTGTTCGGGTCGCGCCAACAACCAGTCGGCATTTTTGGTGCCGGAGGTAGAGTGAGGGCTGATTTCCGCCTGCGCTGATGTCACAGGCTTATCCAGGAAAGTCTTCACCTGAGGCGTTTGTGGTATGATTTTGTCGTTTCGCGATGCGTGCTCTGCACAATCAGCAATCGAACTTGGTCTCCCGTAAAGAAAGCCTTGGCCGAGTTGGAAGCCCAATTGTTTGAGGGTTTGGTGTTCACTCGTTTGCTCGATGCATTCGGCCAAAGGTGTAATTCCCAGATCCGTAACCATTTTTACGAGTGAGGCGACGAATTGTTGTCGTTTGGACGTCGCTTTATCAATGCCCTGTATCAGCCTGATGTCAAACTTAACCACGTTTGGAACGACTTCGCTAAGTTCTGCTAGGCGGATCTGACCGGCGCCGAAATCGTGAAATGCCAATTTAATGTCCAGGTTTTGTAACGTAGACCGAAGCTCAAGACAATTCTTGGCGTCATTCAAAATCGATTCATGCACTTCCAACATGATCGGCCGGCGTGGATGGCAGTCGCGAATTTCGAAAAGCGAGTCTACAAGCCCTTTACATTCCAGTTCTGCCGGATGAGTGTTTACAAACAGCAAATGATGATCGGGAAGATGGTTGTCAGCAACGTCGATTCCCTGTTTGCGTAGGACCCGGCTAAGTTCGGCCTGCATTTCCAATCGCGAAGCAACGGCAAACATCTGTGCCGGCGTCCGAAGGCCGAATAATTGACTACGACCCAGCACTTCATATCCCACAATGGTTTGTTCAACTTCGTCAATTCGGAGGATTGGTTGAAAAAATGGAACCACCCCGCCATTGAATAATCGCTCGAATTGATCGCTTTCCGAGTCGAAGGCTTCTTTTCCCGGTTCGCAACCAGGCGCAGTCCGGGTAACCTGATCTGGTTCCTGAGCTCGCGTGATTTGGAATACGGCGGTACCGAATTGGACCGTATCATTTTCAACAAGACGGTTGTTGGAGTGGATACGTTTCCCGTTTACAAACGTCCCATTTGTACTGTTTAAATCATGCAGCCACAGATCGCCATGCTTTTCAAATATTTCGGCGTGTGTACCAGACACACTATGGCAAGAAAGGCACAGGTCTGAGTCTGAGTTGCGACCGATTCGAAACGGAGTTTTGATGGGCACGTTTTTTTGCGTACCGACATCCGCAGTTTGTCCAACAAAGAACCATGCTGCCGCTTTCAGCGCTAATCGTGTTTGTTGTTGCATTGGATTGAATGTGGCAGTGGCCACGTAAGTTAGTTAACGACAATTACATACGGAAATCTGTGGATCGTGTTCTACGGATCTCGAAAAGGTAGCATTCTTTTTGGGCCCGGATCAAAAAACATCCATTTACCAAAGTGCGGGCCGAATATTTGTCACGGTTATTCATTATGTAACAACAAAGCTAGATGAGATCGTCAAGCAGTGATCATTTCACGAGCCGACTGAACCAGTCGCGTGATGAGCTCAAGTAATCCTTCATCGTTGTAAGGTTTGACAACGTAATCCGTTGCACCAGTTTCAAATGCCTTGTGCCGATGTTTTTCGCTTCCGCGGCTGGTAATCATGACAATCGGGGTCCACTCAAATTCCTGTTGCTCGCGAATCTGCCGAACCAGCTCAAGACCATCCATTCGAGGCATTTCCAAATCGCACAAAAACACATCGGGAGGCGTTACCAGATCGGCCAATTTTTCCAGTGCGTCGACCCCATCTTGCGCAGTCACGACATCCCAGCCAGCTAACTTCAACAGATTTTCGGTCACGCGGCGGACGCTGATCGAGTCGTCGACAACCATTGCTACATTGCGCCGCACCCTCGGAGATGAAGGGGTTTGATGTCCAGTCACCGCCAGCAAATCGGTCTGCTGTCGGGCCGCAAGATCAGTCGTATCCAAAATTGGAATCACCGATCCGTCACCACTGATCGTTGCCCCAATCAGCCCGCGAACTTTTTTGAGATGATCGCCCAATGTCTTTACGACAATGTCTTGACTGCCCAAAATCGTGTCAACCGTTACGGCAACCTCGTCGTCTCCGTCGCCAAGCGTCAGCATCGGGACGGCCCCCTCAATGGACGAGTTTTCTTCTTCCGAAATCAACTGCAAGTGAGCCGCCAAGTCGATCAATCGCAGGTTCCTATCTCCAATGAAAGTCGTCGTTTGATGGTCTTCCTTGCTAACTGAATACGGGTCAAGCCGCTGGATTTGTTGTATGGATTGCATTGGAATAGCAAACGTCCTACCGCAAGATTCAACAAGTAAAGCGCGCGCGACGCCAAGCGTTGTCGGCAATTGAATCGTAAACGTAGTTCCAATTCCCGGTTCACTGTCGACGCGAACGGTCCCTTCAAGTCGACGAATTGCCTCACTAACTACGTCCATCCCAACGCCTCGGCCGGAGACATCGGTCAGTTCAGAAGCGGTGCTGAAACCTGGTAAAAAAATCAGTGCGTGAATCTCATCCTTTGACAGTTTTTGATCGCCGCCGATCAAACCCTGTTGGAGAGCTTTTTCCCGTACTTTCTCCAAGTTGATTCCTGCGCCATCATCAGAAATGCGGAGCGTGACCTGCGTGCCCTGATTGACGGCTTTGATACGCAAACAAGCAGTTTCAGGCTTTCCGGCATCCGCCCTTACCCGGGCGTCCTCCACGCCATGGTCGATCGCGTTACGAATCAAGTGCAAAAGTGGATCGGTTATCTCGTCTAACACGGTTTTGTCCAGTTCGATCCGTTCCCCAACGACTTCCAGTTGGACTTGACGCCCCAGTTTTTTGGACACTGTCCTGACGGTACGCTCCAGACGGCTCACGATTCCGGCCAGCGGAACCATACGGATTCGCATCAAACTTTTTTGAGCCTCTCGGTTGAGTTGTTGTTGACGGCGCAGCAAGGAGTCAAAAGCTGTTTTTACCGACCTAAACTCACCCGACATAATTTCGGCATCGTTATCGGCCTCCGAAAGCGTCTGTTCAAGCAAATGGAAGTCGGTGAACTGCTCAAATTCAAGTTGGTCGAATTCTTCCCACCGGCCAGTTTGTCCGTTGCCCCCTGGTAAGGGTGAATCAAAATTACCATAGTACTGGTCGATCGCGGATTGCTGTTGACTTCGAGATCTTCGGGAGTTGTGTTCACTTTCAACGCAGTTAGCGACGTTTCGCAATCGTTCCATTGCACTCTGCATGTCTTCGATTCGAGATTCAAAATCACCCAACCGTTGCTGAAACTCCGATCGATTGACGATCATCTCACCCAACAAACTTACCAGCTCATCAAGTCGATTCAGTGGAACGCGCAAGTACTGGGTTGGCGAACCCAAAACCTCCGAAGCGTTGGCCGTGTTGGAAAATTCACAAGCGTTATTGGATTGTGAGGATTCTGATCGTGCGGTGCGCGTGGCATTGTTCGAAGGCTGTTCTGCGGCGCCCAATTCACTCGAGTAATTGTGATACAACTCGACAACCTGCTCGGCGACAGCCTGAACGTCGTAACCACCCGCCGTCAAGTCTTGCAGCTGATCAGCAGTTGTTAACAGCAATCTGAGTTGTTGTTCCGTCATTCGAGCCTTGCGTTTCGCCAATAGATCAAGCAGATCTTCCATTCGATGCGCTAGTCGAGTGGCGGCTTGTAAGTTGACGGCTCCGGCGGCGCCTTTGAGCGTGTGCGATGCTCGGCGAACATCAGCCAATGCGGCCATGTCGCTGTTGTCATTTTGCAGCCGGTTGAGTCCATCGTAAATTGTGCGCAGATGGTCATCGGCTTCTTCTCTGAAGATCTCCTGCAATTCGTTCGGCATCGACGCGCCGGCGCTTAATTGTTCGAAAACTTCCTCAAAGGCAACTGTTTTTTGAGATTTGGAAGCCATGATCAATTCCTACAAAATCTGACTGAGTTGGGCTGACGCCAATATTGCATCGAATCGAATATTGGCCTGCTGGTAGGCAGAGGCCTTTGCCCGAAATCGCAATCGACGGCACTAAATATCTTTGATCGCGATGGTTCGTGATACCTTTCGCGTTGAACTATTCTGTTCTACCGAGGATTGACTTTTTTGAGGTTCTGATTTGTTCACGCCTTGGCCGGCTTCCCTCGTCTTGTTGAACTCATCCTGTGCTTCACGCAATTGACGCAACACGTCGGCATCTTGGGTTTCAGTCACTAATCCGGGCATTTCTGCCGCTTCAGAAGTTATTGGCTGTTCTTCGTCAATCATGATGGTTGGCGTGGGCTGTCTCGAGCAAGTTTTTTCTTGTTCCGGCAAAGTATGGTTGTTCGAGTCCTCGTTGCGTTCCGCGCTCTTTGAGTTGTCGAGTAAAACTCTGGCTTCGTGCAACTGGCGTAACAGGCGGTCATCATTTGCGTCGGCGGCTTGGACAGCAACGGCTGCGTTTGAAACAGCCAACTTTGTCTCGTCCATTATGATTGTCTTGGTTGACGGTGCTGAGGCTTGCTCGACATTGTCAAGCATGTTCGCAGCTTCGCCCGATTGGCACAGCTCGTCGTCATGAATTGCTTCGGCCATTGGTGCCAGGCCGACCGTAGCCTCTGAGGAGGGAAATTTATCCATCATCTTGTCGTCGCAGTTAACACGATCTGCATCGTCCGCGACTTTAAATTGTGAAACGGAATCTCGCAGTTGACTCACCGTGTCTGCCAGTCGTCCGACGGATCGGGCCGCTTCACGACGTTTCTCAGCAGATGCCTTAGTCGACAGTGAAATCTCGGACATGGAGCTGGCAACTTTCGTCGCCGTATCAGCGTGCTGGAGGGCATAAGTGGATGAAGATTGAATGAGTTCGACGAGTTGATTCGAAACACTGTCAATCTCAAAGAGAGTTTCTCCAGCCTGGGACGCCAACTGGGATCCGGCCACTACCTCGCGAGTAGACTCTTCCATATCCGAAATAACTTCGCTGGTTTCATGCTGAATCGCACGAATTAGCTTCGAGATCCGTTTAGTTGCGTCCGTGCTTCGCTCGGCAAGACGCTCGATTTCTTCAGCCACGATGGCAAAACCTTGGCCTGCGTCGCCTGCCATCGCTGCTTGAATCGAAGCGTTCAAAGCGAGAATGGATGTACGGTCAGTGATATCTGAAATTAACTGGACAATTTCCCCAATCTCTTGCGATGATTCACCAAAACTCTTGATTCGTTTCGATGTGCTCTGCACCTGATTGCGAATCCGTTGCATGCCTTCTACCGTGTCAGACACGGCTTTAAGGCCATTGGAAGCCGTTTGTCGAGCCTCCACTGCCACTTGAACACTTTCTTTGGTCAATTCGGCTACGTTTTGGAATGAGTCTATAATCTCCAAAAGTTGTTTTGAGGCTTCACCGATGCTACTTGCCTGGGCATCACTATCGTTTGAAATAGTTGTTGATGTTTCTTGAATACGCGCCGATGAGTTCGTGACTTGTTCGGCTGCTAACTGTACTTGTTGTACAATTGAGCGCAACTGCGTGGTCATATGATTAACCGACTCAGCAATGGAACCGGTCATGTCTTCGTGAACTTCGGTGGAAATGGTCAGGTCTCCAGCCGCAATTTCCTTCATTTCGGAAATCAGGTTCTCGATCGACGTCTGGATTTGCTCGCGTTCATCGCGGGATTGGATCAAGTTCAGTGTATTGTCACACATCTCGTTCAAAGCAACCGCAGCTTCACCCAATTCGTCGGTCGTGTTCGTGTTGGCGCGAGCTTCGAAATCACCGTTTTTTAGCTTGATGAGAGTCTCATTGATGGTCATGGATTGTCTCACAATGCCCGATACGAAGTAATAGGCGACGATCAGGCCGGCAACTTGGGTAACAACGCTTGTTATGATTGCGGCATATTGATACATGCCCGTGGCAGCAGTCGCAACAAGAATGGTTATCGGAACAATCGCAACTATCAACAGCACTAATAGGAGCTTGCGTTCTATGCTGTTTCCCGACCGTTTTTCTAGATGACTAGTGGATTGATTCGACATCGGTAGTACCTCGAAAGTTTTAATTTGTATGATGAGTTGGGACTTTTTGATTTCTTATTGCGGCACATTTTTTTACCGCATTTGTCATGATGCAAATGCGAGTAGCTCGACACATCCAAACAACTGGTCGGCATCGATCAGCACGGCTGTAGAATCGTTAATCACCGCCGTACCGCTGGCGATTGAGGCAATGCCGTTATTCTGGTCGGGGACAGTGCTCCGTTCGCCACTAAAGCTGCGTATGCCGATTACTCGGTCGACAACAATGGCCGTGCTCGCGGCGAAAGTTTTGCTGTGAACAATCACGATTTTTTCACCGAAGGCAGGCCGCTCGCTTGACAGTCGAAGCAGGTTCCGCAAGTCTGTTACCGACAAAATTTGCCCGCGAAGATTGGCCACACCGCGCAACCAGGATGGTGTCCTGGGCAGTTCGGTAACGGTAGGATATCGAGCGATTTCAAGAACGTCGTTTAGGGGCACACCGAAGTGTTGATCGCCAACTGAGAATAAAACGAAGCGTGGAGCTGCGGATGTCGAATGCTGAGCCTCGGGGCGATTCTCGCCGTTTGGCGTCGCCGACTTGCCGTCGATGTAGATAGCTCGATTAAGTTCTTTCACAAAGCGAATCAGTGGCCCATCGTCTTCGTCAACGACAATCTCATTGAATTCGCTTGCGAGAGTCGGACTACCGATAGAGGAAAACGCGTCGGCGTGCATTTCATTATTGTCGTCGTCATCCATCAGATTCATCGCTTCATCCCCAAAGGCGGCCAACAATGCAAGCTTCAGCTCGTCGTCGACGTTGTTTTCGGAAGGCGATGATTGGGAATCTGACATGCTGACTATTTCCAAGATTGTTTCAGTTCATTCACAAATACAACCGTGCTCTGATCAATTTGCTTGCCTAGTGGAGTGTCAAGTCCAACTCGCATGACGGCGTGGTAGAACGTGGCGGCGCAACCACGAATCAATGCTTCGCCCAGCTGCGCGTGTGACAATTGAATTTCTTCACTTTCGTCGACATTCCAAAATGCACGTATAAATGCGTTTTTCAACGAGCGTGTTTTTAAGACTTCTTCATACGTGTCAGTGAAAGACAATGCCCTGTCAATTTCCTCTTTGGCTTGAGCACCGGGCTTTCCAACAAGAAATTCGTCGCAAAATTCCAACAACAGCTTGAGCATCTTGCGGGCGACGACTGCCGATTCATCCACAAAATCGTCTTTTGGCATTTGCATGGCTTTGGCAAGCTGGTTTTCGAGTTTGGAGATCAAGTCGACACAAGAAATCTCTAACGCTCTTCGGTCGAAATCGGTCGTTTCACACGCCTCTTGTTTTTGGAAAACAAATCCAGCCACTTCGTTAATTAAGGAAGGATATTCGGTATGGTTCATAACTAAGACTCAGGGTTTGGCGTTATAAAAATTCAAATAACATAAGGTGGTTTGATTGTGCCGACATCCATCGACTGTTGGCGTCACTGACTAGTGATCCCAGACAGGATTTCGCGAACTTTCGCAACTAGTTCGGCCGATTCAAACGGTTTCGTGATGAAATCATCGCAACCGTTCATTTTGCCTCGCATCTTGTCGAAAACACCTTCTTTGCCCGATAGCATCACTACTGGTATGGATTGAGTTCGTTCATGTTTTTTGACAAACTTGCAAAGCTTGTATCCATTGAGTTTCGGCATATTGATGTCCGACAAAATGATGTCGGGCAGTCGTTCGGAAAGGATGTTCAAGGCCTCGATTCCATCGACAGCCGTGATTACCTCGAACCCCTCGCGAGTAAGCGTCAGAGAGACAAGTTTCCGAACGGTGGGGCTATCGTCAACGGCGAGGACGAGCTGTTTTTTCGATGAACGTGCGTCATCAGATATGGTTGTCGTGTTGTTATTCTCAATTGATTGGATCTCTTGTTGTACTTCTTGTACCAAAACATCGACATTCTCTTTTAATTCGTTTGCGAGTTCACCGCTGCTCGCAGTTTCTAGACGAGATGAATCCAAGTGCTGCGCAAATTCGGTCTGGCGACTTTCTTCGCCCGTTGCTTCTATCTCGCTTTGCCGCTCAAATTCAGATTGTTTGTCAAGTTCGGCTAGCCGGCGAGTTTCTTCTTCGGCTTGGCGTTTTGCTTCGGCCTCGACTTTCAATCGAGCTTCTTCGGCTTGG
>CAMYNE010000120.1 GCA_947259675.1 uncultured Pirellulaceae bacterium | reverse complement strand
GGGAGCGGTGGCCCCGTTTCGGCCAGAGGATCGGTTCCTGCTGGTCCTGCCGCTCTGTCACGCCGCCGGAATCGTCGCGATGCTGCATGCGATTTCGGGCGGAGCCTGCCTCGTCATCCAACGCAGCTTCGATCCGGATGCGGTCGTAAGTGCACTCGACGAAGCAGATGTCACCGTGACCATGATGGTACCTACGATGATCCGGAAGTGCCTTGACGACGTCGCCAACGTGGTCGATCGCAGTTTCGCGAAGCTCAGGTTAGTCATCTATGGAGCTGCGCCGATCCCCGCCGCAACCGTGCGGCAGATGATGGATGTCTTCGGCTGCGATTTGGCGCAGCGGTATGGTGCGACCGAGACGCTCTCTTTGACTTGGCTCAGTCCAGCTGACCACCGATTGGCGCTAGCAGGCAAACCGGAATTACTACGCTCAGCTGGACAGGCTTTGCCGGGTACGCAGATCCGGATAGTGGATCGGAATGGCGATTTCCTTCCAAACGGCAAGAATGGCGAAATCGTCGTTCGCGGTCCGCAACTCATGCGAGGCTACTGGGAAACTGCTACGGCAAAAGATGACGACCTATCTAACGGCTGGATGCACACGGGCGATGTTGGTTTCATGGACTCTGATGGCTACATTTACATTTGCGACCGTAAGAAGGATGTAATTATATCGGGTGGAGAAAACATCTATCCACGCGAAATTGAAGCCGTCCTGGCAGGGCATCCCAACGTCGATGATGCCGCTGTGATCGGCATTCCTGATCTGAAATGGGGTGAGAGGGTCAAGGCGATCGTCACACTTCGCAATGGGGCGAGCTGCTCTGCCGGACAACTGATTGAATACTGCCGGGGGCAACTAGCCGGATTCAAAGTCCCAGATTCTGTCGAGTTTGTTCGCTGCCTTCCCCGTAATCCGGCAGGCAAAGTGCTGAAGGGTGAACTGCGTGAACCGTATTGGCGCGATCACGATCGCCGCATCTAACGGATGGTTTCTTGACCAACCAAGTCTTACCGCCGTCGTAGAACTGTTGGCCCGAAAAAAAACGTGCAAGGCTATCGCGCTATGAACTAACGCTTCAACATTTTGTGGACATGGCCGTGAGTTGGTTTTGTCGAAATGGTTGCGTCGTCGAAAAAAATAGTTGCACTGCCTGGCTTGTCGCCACCTGTGACATGATCCGTGTAATTGCCAATTCCCCAGATGGTGCCTCCGGCTAAAACCGTTTTCACGTTCTTGGCGGATAAGATCAATTGTCCATCCTGCCAAACCGATATGTTTCCATCTGCCTTGTTGCGGTCCGATTGCTCGTACAGAGCTTCGACGTGAAACCAGCGTCCAACCGGGAGCGGCACCGGGATCTGCTGCGAGATGGATGTGGGTTGGTTATATTTTGAGTAAAGATAAAAGTGCATTTTGTGATCTGATTGACCGTGGTTACCAACGTTTAAAACCCAAACAGGCTGGCTCTCGCCCTGTTTGTCCTTGGATTTGAATTGAAACACGTTCCACCATCCACCACTCGGGCTGTCGGAGTTACGAATCGAGTAATTGTGATCCAGTCGCATCCAGACTCCAAAGTACGCCGAACGCGGTAGAAAACTGCCCCCTTGATCCCACGGTTTTTCGGTCCACCGCATTAGGCGCACAGCCTTGCTACCATTTTGAGATTGAAATGCATTGTGGATTGTCGTTTTGGCGCAATAGGTTCCTGTGAATGGCTTGATCTGGCCGACTTCCGCGATGGCTTCAAGGCGAGCTCCTGTATTGAACACGCCTCCGCCTTTGTTGTTCGGATTTCGGTCGTATTCCCAATCGAAAAACGATCCCTCTTCATGATCTGCGTTCCACAGAATGCTACTTTGAACCGCAGGTGGAAGCGACTCTCGCCAAGTTGTAATCTTCGACGGATCGGTTTCAGTCGAGGATTGACCTAACACCGGCAAGGTTACTGAAAACAACATAATTGTCAGAATTGCGTTACTTTTTTGGCCTATTTTCATGCTTAATTTTTCGATCACGATTCCGAATACGAGCGAAAACACAACAAATCCAGTTTATTTCCAGTGTAACTCTGTGTTACGCGTAGTGAGCGATTTCGCCCAAAAATAGGTTCGCCTCAAAAACGCCGATTGCTAAAATGATTTGTCAGCATATACTAGTCGCTCGGCTTGCTCTTTGCACGCCAAATTGACATACTGTGAAAACTCTTCCTACACCATAAGCGTTGTGTCGCCCGACACATCCAAAATCGCTTTGGTGTTGCAATAAGCTGCCTCAAAGATAATTCAACAATGACGAATCCACGGGAATCAAATTCCACGCCGGGTGATTTACTGCGAGTTCTTTCTCGCCAGACAAAAAAGGCATTTTTAGTCTTTTGCCTGTTTGTAATCGCAACCGTTGGCTGGATTGTGTTTGCGCCGAAGGAATATGAGTCGTTTGCCAAGGTTTATGTTCGTGTCGGTCGCGAAAACAACACGTTGGATCCGTCGGCTACAACCGGCCAAACGGTCAACATACAGCAGACTCTCAAAGCTGAAATCAACTCGATGCTCGAGATTATTAAGAGTCGTGAGACCGCCGAACTTGTGGCTGCAGATGTGGGCGTGGACGCGATCCTGGCAAACGATATCGCTGATGACGAATCGAGCAAACAGCTTGGTTCAACTCCGTCTTTCGTAAGCAAATTCAAAAATTGGCTATCCGCAACGAAAAGCAAACTGTTGCCGACCAGGTTTTCGGAATCCCGTGAAAGCCAAGCGATTCGCTCTCTCGTACAACGATCGAAGATTTGGTCACCCAAAGAATCTAACGTGATCGAAATTTCGTGTAAAGCAGGCCATCCTGAACTAGCTCAAAAAATTGCCGCGTCATGGACGGATGCGTTTATCAAGGAACACTTGAGAGTCACGAGAACGGAAGGCTCGCTCTACTTTTTTGTTCGCCAAACCGAGGAAATCCAAGCCCGCCTTTTGGAAACGGAAGAAAAGCTCAAAGAAATCAAAACTTTGTCAGGTCTGGTCTCGATTGAGGGGCAACAAAAAGTTTTGGAAGACCAAACGAAATTCATTCGTACCCGGTCGCTGGCCAACAGCTCATTGTTGCAGGCGTCACAGGCCAAGCTAAAGGAATTCAAAACAATTTTGAAGTCATTACCGACTCGAATTGAGATGAATCAAACAACGGCTGAATCTCATCAAGGGTGGAACAGATTGCGAGAAAAACTTTTTGATCTCCAGATTCGGGAGTTCGAATTGAAATCAAAATACTCTGCCACCAATCCCGAGGTCATTGCAGTCGTACAACAACGAGAAGAAGCTGAAAAAATAGTTGCCGCACAATCAAAGTCGTCAGCAGAGGCGATCAGCGGCTCGAACCCGACCTACGAATTGTTTCAACAGGCTCTGCTTAACGAACAGGCTCAAGTGGTTTCCCTGCTGGCTGAAAAACAGTCATTGGCAAATCAGTTGCAGGAAAACCTGGCGGAATTCAAAAAACTAAACGAGAATGCTATTCGCATTTCAGATCTTGAACGACAGCTCCTGAATTTGGAAACGTCGTATCGAGAGACTGTAGCCAGACTGGAGCAGGCCAGGACTTTGGAGGCGATGGAGACGGCCAACATTTCAAGTGTCAGTAAGCTTCAACATGCCAGTTTTTCTGCGATTCCAACGGGTTTGGGGCGATTGAAAACTCTCCTCTTGGGCATGTTTCTGGGAGTTATTACGGGTGCAAGTATTGCTGTCGCTGCCGAATACTTTGATCGCTCGTTCGTCACCGCATCTCAGGTTGAACAATCCCTCGATCTGCCGGTGCTCGTTTCAATTCCTCGCAGTCGAAGTCAGTTTGTGGAAGTGAGCTAAGAAATGGCCAGTTCGGCTACCAATCAGAGCAGACAAGTTGCCAGGAGCCGTGAGCGTCCTGCGTTGCGGAGATCTCGTGACTGGTCAAATGATCGGTACAAGGTCTTGATGGCTAGTTTGAGTTCAATGCAGAATGGCGTGGGGCGGCCACTGCGAACAGTTGGATTCACTAGTTCCCAATGCCATGAAGGCGTAACGACAGTTGCTTGTAATCTTGCACTGTACGCCGCAAGTTGCCATGATTTGCGAGTTCTCCTCGTCGATGCAAATGATTCCAGCCCCAGCCTGCATCAAATATTCAAAGTACCACGCGCACCCGGTTTTTTGGATTTGCTCGTGGCCAACGTATCAGAATCAGATTGCATTCACGATATGTCATCACGGTCGATCGAGTCCTGGCCGCCAGCTCTGAAGAGTGCGTTGAGGCGCGGTAAGGGGCGGTCAAGGATTGTGTCGTGGAGGCGGGAAGAAATGCCGACGCCTCAACTTTCGGTAATGCCGGCTGGAATCAGCGACCAGGTTGCGCACGGCTTTTGCAAATTGCCAAACGAAGATTGGCTGGATCGCGTTGCCGAGAGTTACGATTTGGTGATTGTCGACTTGCCGGAAGTGAGTTCGGCGTCCAGCTGCGCGTTCCAATGGTCTGATCTTGACGGTGTGATTTTTGTTTTGGCGGCAGAATCTACATCGGACATTGCAGCACAAAAAAGTTTGCGCCAAATCAGAGAAGACGGTGTAAATGTACTTGGAATTGCCTTCAACAAATGTCGGACCCACTTGCCCAGATGGATCGATAAACGACTTGGTGATTGAAAAGTTTTTCCTTTGGGACCGTAACTGGATTGACGATTTGGAACCAAAAAATGCGGTTCTATTCGTCAGCGACATTTTGAAAATTTGTGTCACCCAGAGGGACGGAGTGCGCGCCCCCATATCGAGGGCGAGCCGTGGCGGTACTCTTTAACACAATTTGCATTGACTTACTCTTAGAAAACGACCAACAGAATGCTGGAACGACCAACACCGATAGACCCTTTACCATCCTGGAAACGAGGATTTGATTTGGTTGGAGCGTCAATCAGTTTGGTGCTGCTGTCACCCCTGATGATTTTGATTGCGCTTTATATCAAATGTGTATCTCGCGGTCCGGTCCTGTTTAAGCACAAACGATATGGTTACCTTGGCGAGCCGTTGTATGTCTGGAAATTCAGATCGATGCATGTCAATGCGGACCCCGTCCAGCATCAAAAGCATGTGATGAATATGGTCCAGGATGACGCCAAGATGAAGAAAATGGACACCGACGCACATCTCATTCCGTTAGGCAAATGGATGCGAGGCACGGCCGGAGGCCGGATGCTGGTAGACCTGTACTCGATTTCCCTACAGTTAGGTCCATTGATCCAGGCGCATATGGAAGTGGTGGGTGATGCCCAAAATGATGAAGTAATTGTCGGCCGGGATGTATTGAATCATCTGGCCGTGACCCTCAACGGGCCGGGGAATGCGGTAGTAGTGGCCGAAGATACCGCTTGAAATAACTCTTAACCACAGCTTTCGTGGCCGCATGGACAGCTACATACCCCAATGGCGTTGGCATCGAGATGTGCTGAACCAATTACCTTTACGGACAAGTCTTATCTAGTAGTGAATAGACTAGCCCATTCTGGCCTACCCAAACGGTGGCCAAGCATTTCCTACGCCAAGCCTGATGGGCACCGTCTACCGAGGGTCCAAAGCCCGGCGAGGGCGTGATTGCCGGTGACGGTTTCGAGCATGGGTTGGCAGCGGTGGCGGCAGGCATTTATTTGCCCCGGTACTTGTCTACAGCCAGACGGGTGATCTCTTCCGTTATTTGGGTATCGATGCCGCCCAGCGCAAAATGGTTGATGGCAATCAGGCGATTCTCAAAGCGAATGTAAATAGCGTCCAGCTCGCCCGCTCCTGTGTAGCGGACAGCAAATGTTTCGTCGCCGAATGAAGGGAATGATAGGGAAGATACGCGCCAGGCGTTGCCGTCGGCGTCGGTCCATTCTGCACATTCGGAAGAGGCCGCGACGGTATCCTGAATCGCGCTTTGAGCAGCGTCTTTGGCCGGATAGACAACGATTGTTTCGGAGATGAAGGGGCCAAAACCGCTTTGCTCGTATTCCACGCCGGCACGGGCGATTCCCCGCGCTTCTAATTCGACGCAGGCAAAGGTGTAGGTGCCGCCGGGCGTCTGCAGTTCAAAGGTCGGGGCTTTGCCAGCCCAGCCGGTGGGCATGTCGCCGATGGCAAGAAGCAGGTCCAGCAGTTCTTCTTCGTTAATCTCCTCAACCGTTACATCTTGTGGTTCAGGAGTATTCGTAGGTTCTGGGGTGTCTGTCGGCACGGCCGTTTCTGTGGGTAATGGTGTGGGTGGCACATCTGTTGCTTGAGGCTCAGGTGTATTGACTGGTTGTGGTGTGTCGGTGGGCACGGCCGTCTGTGTTGGCTGCGTTTCCTCTATGGGCGACTGTGTAGGCAAGTCAACCGTGATGGCGCGCTCTTCGCCACCGCAGGCTGAAATTACAAAGATGATTGAAATTATCCGGAAAAGGTTGTGGAGCGACATAGCACCCTCCATGTAATTTGCAACGGCCGTATAT
>CAMYNE010000119.1 GCA_947259675.1 uncultured Pirellulaceae bacterium | reverse complement strand
GGCGTACGCCCAAAATAGTGTTCAGACCATGAATCTGTAACGAAAAACCCGCCCAGGAGCCAAGTTATCGTCCATCTAGCGGTAAATCCAAGAAACGACGCTCCAAGACGTTTGTTTCGGTTAACATTAATCTTGCCCTAGATGGGGATTTTGCAGACACTCCGGCACTCAAAGTTGCCGTAAACGCCTGTTAGCAATACCGGAGTCCAATGTCATTCCTGTTCCTGATCGCCGGGTTGGTTCTGATTCCAGCTCCGCAACCCGACACACTTGTCATTTGCCCGCCCGATTACCAGGTCGCTCTCCAACCTTGGGTGAGTTATCGTCAGCAACAAGGACACAACGTCCTTGTGTTGCCACCCGCAAATTCGTCTTATGGCATCAAACAGACGGTGCAACGAGTTGCCGCATCTGGCAAGCTCAAATTCGTCGTATTGATTGGCGATGCGGGCGACCGAAACGGGATGGCTCATCACCTGGTTCCCACGGACTACGTCAAAGCGGAAGTCAACGTCAAGTTCGGATCTGAACCGGAAATAGCGACCGACAACACGTATGCGGATCCAGATGGAGACGGAATCCCCGATCTCGCGATCGGGCGGTTGCCCGTCGATTCGCCTCAAGAGCTGACTCGGATTGTCAAACGTATCATCGAATACGAGTCATCCGAATCCAATGGACCTTGGCAACGCAAGATCAATTTTGTGGCGGGAGTCGGCGGGTTTGGGGAACTCATTGACAAGTTAATTGAACAAACCACAAAGAAGATTGTCACTGATCTGATTCCTGCGTCTTATGAAACCACGATGACTTACGGAAGCTGGACGAGTCCTTATTGTCCGGATCCACGCCGGTTTTCTGAAACCAGTATCCAAAGATTCAACGAGGGCTGTTTGTTTTGGGTCTACATTGGCCACGGGGCTCGACATCGGCTCGACAAGATTTATCTTCCCGATCAAAGTCATCAAATTCTCGATTGCCAGACGGCGTCGCAATTAAATTGTCCAAATGGAAGTCCAATCGCTGTTTGCCTGGCATGCTATACCGGAGCCACGGACGACGAACATGATTGCCTCGCCGAAGCGATGCTCAGTCAGCCCCGCGGTCCGATCGCGGTGATGTGTGGAACGCGAGTTACGATGCCCTATGCGATGAGCGTTTTGTCGTTGGAGATTTTGAAAGAGTATTTTGACGGTGAAACCCCTACCCTCGGTCAACTGATTCTGTTGGGTAAACAAAGAATGATGGGACCGATTGATCAAGCCGATCCCTATCGAAACATGATTGAAGGTATGGGCAAGGCGTTCAGCCCGCGCGCTGATTTATTGGATAAAGAACGTCGTGAACATGTTGATTTAATCCATTTGATTGGCGATCCGCTGTTGCGGTTAAAACGTCCTGAGCCACTCGAAGTTGCGGCGCAACCGAAAGCCAACGCGGGTGATTCGATCGCCGTCAGCGGTACCTCTCCAGCTGCGGGCGAAATGGTGATGGAAGTCAGTTTCGCGCGAGATCGTTTTCGACATCGTCCGCCCAGGCGTAAAGAATACGATTCGTCAGATTCGTCGTTTCAGGATTACCAGACTGTTTACGAGCAGTCGCAGGATCTAGTCTGTCAACGCGAAGTCATTCGTGTTTCCAAGGGAGCTTTTTCCACGGAAGTAAAAGTACCGGAAAACGCAAACGGGGAATGTGTTTTACGAGTCATGCTGCATTCGACAGACGGGTTTGCATTGGGTTCGGCACCGGTCGAGGTTGCATCCAAACCCAAACATCGACAGACCAGGAAACCGGTATTAGTTCCAAAAAAGTCTCCCTAACCGCGGCGACAGGTTCGCTTCCGCCTGCGGGTCGCCCACTGCTCATTCCTCGTCGACATCATCATTGAAGCGTCTTTGCGTGATCAAATCGAAAAACCAGAATTCGAAAAAGATCATTAGAACGGGCAACACAAATTGGGCCGCCTGAGTAATCCGCTCGTCGACATTGGACAGGTTGACACTCAAAAATGAGCGTACGATCATGGCATTGATCACTAACAGGGCGCACACGAGCAACCCGGTTGTGAACATGAATCCACAACCGATCGCGCTTCCCGTTTTCGCTTTTCTTCTTCGTCCAAACATGCTTATCCGGCGAACAATCCAGATCTCTTGTTGACGGAACATCGTCCCAGACAAACGACGAATGTCAACGCAAGCCCATTTGAAAAAACGGACAAATTGTTGCCACTCCAATATCCTGATACGATCAACTGCTGTGCCATTGGGGGGAAACAATGCAAACCAGAATATTTTATGAAGATGATGCTGATCTTGATTTGCTCAAGGTTCGTAAGATTGCGGTAGTCGGATATGGTGCCCAAGGAGCTGCCCACGCCCAGAATCTGCGAGATTCCGGGTGCGATGTCGTGATTGGTCAGCGTGAAGGCGGACGTGGATATGACAACGCTATCAAAGACGGGTTTGATCCGATGCCGATTTCGGCAGCAGCTGAAATTTCCGACTTGATTAACCTGTTGTTGCCAGACGAAGTTCATGGTGAAGTATTTGACTCGCAGATTCGCCCGTATATTGCCCCCGGTAATATCGTGATGACGTGTCACGGATTCAGTTTTCATTATGGCTTGGTACAAACGCCAGCAGGTGTGGACACTTTGCTGGTGGCTCCCAAGGGTCAAGGCCACATGGTCCGAGGCGAGTACTTGCGCGGCGGAGGTGTACCTTGTCTGGTGGCCACTGGCGAAGGGGCGAGTGAAAAAACGCTTCAAATCGGTCTGGCCTACGCCAAGGCGCTGGGCGGAACGCGTGCGGGAGTCATTGAGACGACCATCGCCGCGGAAACAGAGACAGACCTCTTTGGCGAACAAGCGGTGTTGTGCGGCGGATTGACGGCGCTCGTACAAGCCGGATTTGAGACCTTGGTTGAGGCCGGTTACCAACCGGAACTCGCTTATTTCGAATGTATGCATGAACTCAAAATCATCATCGATCTGCTGAACGTCGGCGGGTTGACCAAAATGAGAGACGCGATTTCAACAACCGCCGAATACGGAGACTATGTCGTCGGGCCGCGTGTGATTGACGATCAAGTTCGGTCACGAATGAAAGATGTCCTCGCCGATATTCAAAGCGGCAAATTCGCCAAACAGTTTGTCGACCAGTACCAGCAAGGACATCCGGAACTCAAGGCATACCGTGCAAAACATGAGTCGCTGCAAATCGAACGAGTGGGTAAAAGACTCCGCGCGATGATGCCCTGGTTGGATCAGAACTGATGAACAAGGAGAACAATACCGGCGGGAAGAAGTTGAATCGCCGCGTGATCGGACTGATCTTGGCAGGTCTGTTGATCTGGACTGTCGTCATCGTCTGGGGCGTGGTTCGAAATCAACCGGCATTCGATTTTCGCAAACCACTTGTCATTTTGGGAGTGATGGGCGGCTTTGTTTTCGTCTGGATCGCCCTGCTCGGCATTCGACATCGCCAAAAGTAACTCAGTGTAGCCGCAATTGTCCCAATTGCAGCGACGCGATATGCTGCCAAATAACAATTGAGACAATGGTTGTTAGAGCAAATTCAAAGTTGATTTGCGCTTGTGGCATCCTGAACCGAGGCACGAGGTGAAGGATCTACGCGAAGCACCGAAAGATTCTTCAGTCGCAAGCTCCTTCAGAATGACTGAGACTGAATGCTGATGTTGAAAATGCTCTAGGTGGACAGCGCCAAGTTTGTTGACAACATGTGTTAAAACGTTGGCTTTGCCTTTCCGGTGTGAGCCGTGGGCCGTAAGGCACCGGGCGATCGGAGCCCGGTCGCTTACGCGTCGCGGCTCAGCAAAAACGTAGCGTGAACTATCTCTTTATTTGTTTCTGCTTCTGCTTGAGCTTTTTCTTTTTGATCCTATCACCCTTCTTCTTTCGTTTGGCAGCTCTTATTGCCATTTTGTCGACGGGTGTGAGATCGGCAGCACGCGGACGAGGAAAGCAGACAACAAGTAACGCCAGCACCAGGATCAGGCCGACGAGTGCCCAGGCTATTCCGTATTCTTGTTGTTCCATGTCGACTTCAAAGGTTAAACAAAATTGTGAATCTCTATTCTATTTCGAGAAAACTCTTTTTCAAATTGCCCAGGCAGGATTATCGAGGCTCAGCCTTTTACCGAGTAGATGACGGGTAAGCCCGGTTTGGGCGAACGAAAATTCGGACTTGTGGGGGTGTTGAACAAGGCTTGTGCGTATTCGTCGATTTGCTCGGGTGTTTCGAAATAACGTTCATACGTATAGTCGTCTTCGTATTCGCAATTGTCGTTTGAATAGTCTCGGCAGATTTGCGGCCGTGTTTCGTAGATTTCACAACGATTGTCGGCCTGCAGATGTTTGCAAGGAGTGTGGACGAGCAGATACCAAGTCCCTTCATCGATAAACACCGTCGCGTAATCATGCAATAGATACCAGCGGATAAACTCAAAATCAGCGCGGCCGTCAGGCGTGTCAATTGGGAGAGCGAAATATTTACAGCATTTGGCGGAACAGTGATCGCACAGGTTTTCGCCTAATTTGAGTTGCTCGCGGCGTTTTTGGACTCTGGGTAATCGGTTCATTCGGAGATTCTTGGGAGATTCAAAAAGACAAATTCAATTTACTTCGGCGATCGACGAATAAACTATCAAAGTAAGCACTTTTCGACCAGAACCCGCACATGTATCCAGAAACAACGACACTCTTGGCCAGCTTTGGTGCGCTATTCCAGGACACGCTGGTCATGGTGCTCGTGCTACTGTCTCCGTTCATCGTGTTTGCCATTGTAATCCACTGGCTCGAACTCGCGATCCAGTTTCGTCTGTCGCAGCGGTTTGGTTGGAAAGCGGTGCTTTGGACGGGCTGGTTGGGCACGCCGATTCACGAACTCAGCCACGTTGCCATGTGCTGGCTATTTCGGCACAAGGTTGACGAGATTGAGCTTTTTGAGCCAGATCGCGAATCGGGCCGGCTGGGCTATGTGAAGCACTCGTTTCGCAAAGGTAACTGGTACGAAGAACTGGGCAACGTGTTTATTGGTGTTGCCCCGCTCGTGGGTGGTTCGCTTGCGTTGGCAGCATTGTTGTTGTTGTTCTATCCCGAAGCCGCCGCGGCAGCAGTCGACTCAGCTCGTGACGCGAACTTGGGAACGGGTGAGGAGCCGACGAGTGCAGTTGGACAAGTATTGGGAAGTGTCTGGGCAATTTCGAAAGAGCTTTTGCTATGGTCGCACTTTTTCACAATCAAGTTTTGGGTTTTCCTCTATTTGGTGCTATGTGTGGGCAGCCACATGGCTCCCAGTGGCAGTGACTATCGGGGCGCGCTTCGCGGAGTACTTCTTTTTGGAACAATTGTTGTAGCGACCGCGCTGGTACTCGCGTTGTTGAAAACAGACGTTTCGAATTTTATTTCACAAGCAGTTGGATTACTGTCACCGGTATTCGCGGTGTTTGGTTTGACGATGGTGTTGTGTTTCATCGCCACCCTTGTTGTTTATCTTCTTACGGCATTCATTCCTCGGTTTTTTCGTTGAGAACGGTTTGCTTAAATCAGGTTGACGCCAGATGTTGACCGAGGTGATATCCGACCGACCGCTTTGCACCGAACATTCTCAATTCAGGTTGCCTTAAAACAGCCAAAGTATGAGAATGGTTTGTTTCCAGAACACAATCCATTTGATGATTCGTGGCGTATTCTTACACCAAAATTTTCGGCGAGCGCAACACCAATACAAACTATCTTAGGCGTTTGGTAAGGGCCAATTTTCGGGTCACCGATCTACGCGGCAAGACGATTTGGCCGTTTCTAAAAATTCAAGAACTATTTCCGGATGACGAATGCCTGCGAAATTGGTTTTTTCGTAAAACGAGCAACCGCAATTTGGGGTGGAAGCACAAGCTGGTTGACGCGGCTCAGTTAGGCCAGACCAATTTGGTCCGGACCAACCAGGTGGCAATCCTAACCGTGGCTAAAAACCCATACTCCTGGCTGTTGTCGATGCATCGGCGTCCCTATCACCAAATTTATGGTGGTGTGCGGCCCAGTTTCGATAAATTCCTAACTACGCCCTGGCAAGTTGTGGAACGAGAAGACTGTTCGATCGAGATTGCGAATCCCGTTGCGCTCTGGAATCACAAAAATCTTGCGTATCTCGAACTGCAAGATACTTGTCGCAGTCTGCACCTATCTGCTGAAGAACTTCTGGAACAAACGGAAAACGTGGTAGCGCGAATTTCCACTCATTTTGGATTGAAACGTCGCTCACAAACATTTGTAGACATTGAAGAGTCGACGAAAGATAAGAGCAAAGACAAATCCTATTACCGAGATTACTATCTGAACGAACGTTGGAAAGCAAAACTTACTGGCGACCAGATTTCATTTATCAATGAACATCTTGATTCAGGATTGATGAACCGGCTTGGGTATACATGGCTTACCAGTGAAACTTGTGTCAACGCCTAAAGAAACGCCAATTGCAAACAAG
>CAMYNE010000118.1:11656-13320 GCA_947259675.1 uncultured Pirellulaceae bacterium | reverse complement strand
GTATCGATTGAGGCGCCTTCCAATTGCACTCTTTCGTTGTTGGTAAACTTGAGATTTGACGCGACAAGTCGATCTCCGTTACGGAATCGAATTTGATTGGCATCATTCGAGTTTCCAATTGACAGTGGCTGCGGCGTAGAAAAGCAAACGTCGTCCACTGCGTAATCTTCATCCACCTTGCGAGAGACACGATGCAAATAGGGGTTGGACAAGACTCGAATAAAGGCGATTAATTCGTTGGATTTCACTCCCAGGAAAACGCATTGATCGTCGACGGCTTCAACCGATGCCAGCAGATGACCATCGGCGCTGTAGGCCTCCAGCAAGAAATCGCGATTGTGATTTACCCTGGCCAGAATCAACCCGCATTCGTTGACACCCGCAGGAACGTGAGGTTGTCCTGGCACGCAAAACCTGAGTTCTAACACGCCCTTAAACCGTTTGGGAAAGCTGTTGGAAGTTTCGAAAACACAAACAGAATTACCTTCCGCTGGTTTTTCAGGTGCAAACCGGAATTCATATCCTGAGATCCCCACAAATCCTTGTGCCTCCGTGGCAAATCTGACACCCAGATTCGTAAAAGCGTCCGAGACATCGAAATTCTTTTTCAATTCCTCGTCGTCCATGTCAACCTCGAAATTGATCGTTGTTTGCTGCGGAAGGTAAAACTCACCCTGGTAGTCGTGGATAAGTTGTACGGCAACGTTTTCGGATTCCTTGTTTGGCAGGAGGATTTTGTTGACCGCACCGATAGTCAGTAAATGTTCGCGACCTAACTCTGCTGCTCGATTGGCGTATTCAAACTTGAGGATGAAATCACCGATGTCGCCTTCCAGAATTTTCCCGCTCTTTAGCAACATTCGATCGAACTTCGTTGGTTTGGCGGCTTTCAACCTGACTTGTTCGAGCGCATCCAGAATTCGAGTCACGCGATACCGAACTTCGAATACTTTATGATCCTGTTGGAGTTCGATGAGATTACGATACGGTCCTCCGATGTCGACGTCTGAGAGCCGTTGCTCGGCGGTTTCCCGTTCACGATAAATTGGACTGTTCAGCTGAGAAAGCAATTTGCGGACCGTGGCGACCTGTTGACTGGCGGGTTCATTCGTAATCCAAAGCCGTTCGATGTTTCCAAGGTCAATTCTTTCGGTCGTCATCTGTCCATCGTCATGGACGTTAGTCCAACTCAGAATCTGAGGCTCAACCTCAACCGTCAACGAGGAACCATTCCGCAACTGAATATCCAGTTCGTCAAAAGCCGAGGCATTGTCATCAATGACGATTCCAGTGACGCCGAAGAACAAGCTGACGCAAACCCAACGCCAGACTGACTGCATTGGCCAAGATGCAGATGCCGATTCTATTTTCATCGTTCTCATACCTTCTACCAGCTGTTAACGTCGATGTACTGGAACGTTCCGTTGTTCTGACTGGCCATGCGTGTCATGAAATTGGCTTTCTTTTGCAGGGGTCCCGACCCAAATTGAAAGCAGTGAATCTGTGTTTTTCTGCCGGCCATCAACTTGACGGTTTCGAGTTGCCCGCCATTGAGTGTTGGCAAACCACCGTCCGTCATGAACACCACGACATCTGGTCGAAACACAAGCGCTGCCGTCAATCCGTTTTCGTGGCGGGTTGATCCGTACGCGGCAAGATTACCG
>CAMYNE010000118.1:7788-11607 GCA_947259675.1 uncultured Pirellulaceae bacterium | reverse complement strand
GTCAGTTCCGTTCTCGCGCGATCCAGAACGCCTAGCCCGGCAGTCCCCATACTTTGCGAACGATCAATCACAAACACGAACCGCCGACCCTCCAGTTTGCCACTACCGAAGAGGCTGATGGAGGCCGGATTGCCGACGGGTTGTTGAGCCTTCAATCGTCGTTGATCATCCGCAATCAGCTTGAGATCTTCGCTGGACAATTCGAATTCAACGTTCAAGCCGTTCGAACTGGGTGCTTCAGCCATTTGATTTGCGTCCAACTGTCCAGTTTCCGTCGGTACGATTGGGCCAGCCAGATTCTCAAGCTCTGGAAACTCAATGGGAGGAGGCTCAAGGTCGGCAGCTGACGGCTGAGATGCGGCCGATTTGTTCGTTTGGTCGATCGATTCGGTGACATCTGTCTCGGTTAAATATTCTTTGGTTTTCGAGTCCGCGACCGACAGGACAACTTCGATGCGGCGATCCGGTTGGCCTTTTCCACCAGCTCCGACGGGGCGCAAAACGAAGAGCAACAGGGTCAACAACAACGTGTGGGTCAGCAGAGACAGCAGCAGTGGACGCCAGTTTTCGCGATGAACTGGTTGATTGGTGGCTTGGCTCATAAGTCTATTATTCCAGATTGACTTTCTTAGCGAAGACCTGAAACAAACAAAGTTTCGCCCGAATTTCACGTTTTCCCGTTATTTCCTGTGAACAATGTTGGGCGTAGAGGGTATGGAAGTTTACCTAAACTGCACATAAACGGCATCGTCGGTTAAAATCGGTATATGGAACAAAGCCATCATGGCATTGATTGAAGCGGTCTATCCGGGCGACGATGGTGTTTAATGCAGCGGACAACACTCAAATAAGAACAAAATAGTGGGGCTAAAATATGAATGAACGCGTCTCAGGCAATCAAGCCGATCTGAGTGGCGATGATGTAAAGTCGCTTGAAAAGCTGAGTGCCGCTTACGCAGCCGTCCGAGGTGAATTGGGTAAGGTGATCGTTGGCCAAACCGAAGTCATCGAACAACTCATGATCGCTATTTTTGCTCAAGGCCATTGCCTGTTGGAAGGCGTACCGGGACTTGCCAAAACGCTGATGGTAAGCACCCTGGCAGAAACGCTAAGTCTTGACTTTAGTCGAATTCAGTTCACCCCGGACTTGATGCCGAGCGACATCGTCGGCACCGAGGTGATCCAGGAAGACAAGACTTCCGGTGCTCGCGAATTCAAATTCCTCAAGGGCCCTGTTTTTGCAAATATTATTCTCGCGGATGAGATTAACCGAACCCCGCCCAAAACACAGGCCGCTTTGTTGGAATCCATGCAGGAAAAACAAGTCACTATCGGTGGCGAGCGTCATGCGCTCCCAAGTCCTTTTTTTGTGCTGGCGACTCAGAATCCGATCGAGCAGGAAGGAACCTACACGCTTCCGGAAGCACAACAAGACCGCTTCATGTTCAAAGTCTTTGTGAATTATCCCAGCTACGACGAAGAATACCGGATTGCCGAGACGACGACCGCGGACATAACCACTTCGGTCGATGAAGTCTTGACGGGCGAAGATATTTTGCGGTTGCAACACCTGGTTCGCCGTGTCCCGATTGCTCCGCACGTGATTCATTTCGCGCTGCGGTTGGTTCGTTCAACTCGAGTTCTCGAAGAGGACTGCCCCGAGTTTGTGAAAGAACAGGTCAGCTGGGGTTCCGGTCCCCGTGGCGTTCAATATTTACTGTTGGGTGCCAAGGCCCGTGCTGTGCTTGAAGGCCGCACGTACGCTACCACGGAAGATGTTCGAGCCGTTGCCCGACCCGTTTTGCGTCACCGTGTGCTTACGAATTTCTCGGCTGAATCGTCTGGTGTCACTTCCGATGACGTGATTGACCGGCTGCTGGCTGAACTCCCGGAGCGCAGCGAAGGAGACAAACTGGCTCCGGAACTGGCCCGGGCATTCGGGTAAGACATCAAATAGACTTAACTCAGTGCCCGTAGTACTTCTTCAATCGTGATTTGTTAATGGCAAGCCTGCAAAAAGCTGAACCTAAAAACTACCTCGACGCAAAAACGCTCGAACAAATCAAGCGGATCGATTTGCGTGCCCGACTGGTCGTGGAAGGCTTCATCTCGGGGCAGCATCGCAGCCCTTACAATGGTTTCGCGGTCGAGTTTGCAACGCATCGCGAATACGCTCCGGGTGATGACTTGCGACACATCGACTGGAAAGTCTGGTCAAAAACGGATCGCTTGTACATTAAAGAATACGAAGAAGAGACGAACTTGAAATGCCATCTGCTGGTCGATTGCAGCAAGTCGATGCGTTACGGGGAAACCACCGGCTGGAGTAAGTTCGATTACGCGGCAACATGTGCCGCAAGTCTTGGCTTCATGATGCAACAGCAACAGGACGCAGTAGGGCTGGTGCTGTTCAGCAACAAGATCGACAAGACGCTCAAGCCCAGCTCTCATCCTTCACATATCAAAAAGCTGTTTCACGAACTCGAAACGACCGAACCCGATAACACGACCGACGTGAGTGATCCTTTTCTGGCGCTCGCGGCAAAAATCAGACTCCGCGGACTGGTCGTTTTGTTTTCGGACCTGTTCCTTGATCCTGAAGAACTGGCAGAATCGCTCAGCCAATTTCGGTTGCGACGCCATGAAGTCGTGGTGTTTAATGTGATGCACAGTGACGAGCTGACGTTTCCTTTTGACGACAACACGCTTTTCAAGGGTATCGAAACGGATGCTCAACTGCACACCGAGCCTCGTGCCCTTCGAAAATCCTACCTCGAAGCGGTTGAGAATCATCTCAACCGCGTGAAGAAAGTCTGTTCCACGGCCGGTATTGATTACGTATTGCTGGACACCTCCAAGCCGCTGTCCGCGGCTCTGTCCAGCTATTTGCATTTCCGGGCAAAATCCCGTCGCAAGCTGGTTTAGTTACAAGGAGTGTTTTGAACGATGTCCTGGTTGGGCTTTTTGATGAATCCGGCGATGTTAGGATTAGGGGCGATTGCGATTGCGTCTCCCATCCTGATTCATTTGCTCAACAAGCGCCGTTTCAAAATCGTTAACTGGGCGGCGATGGATTTCCTTCTTGAAGCGGACAAAAAAAACCGACGCCGCGTTCAACTGGAAAACTTCATTCTGCTTTTGCTTCGCTGTTTGGCGATGCTCCTGATCGGCCTGTTACTGGCTCGCCCGTTTTTGCCGTCGTCGGTGGCGAATGTCATGCAGCAAACTCAACAATTCGAACGCGTTATCCTCCTGGACGACTCGCTCAGTCAGCGAGTCATCAATGGAACCGTGCCATCGCTCCAGGTCAGTAAAGACTCGCTCAAGGAAATGATGACGAATCTGGCAGAGTCCGCTGACACCGAGGACTGGTTAACCGTAATGCTCACCAGTCAGCCAACTCAGCCGTTGCTTGCCAATGAGCCATTAACGAAAAACACAATTTCCGTTCTCACCGAGATCATTGATGAGATTGAGTGTTCTGATCAGCCGGCTGATTATCCGATCTCTCTCGATGAATTGAAGAAGTACATAAGTGGCGTGCGGGAAAACGTCGGACGAGTCGCTTATCTATATTCCGATATGCGGCAGCGAGATTGGATTGGCTCAGGTGCAACCGACGCGTTGTCGGCACCCAACAAAATCGTTAACGATATTTCGCAGGACACAGTTGGTTGTTTTGTGATTGATGTCGCAGGCGATGCCGATCAAAACCTGGCAATCACGGAAATCCGCCCCGAAGATTTACAAGTCGCCGACAAGGTCATTCGCTTTAACGTCTCCGTGGCGAATTACGGTGCGCAAACAGCCAGCGAAATT
>CAMYNE010000118.1:0-7768 GCA_947259675.1 uncultured Pirellulaceae bacterium | reverse complement strand
AGTCATCCCGTCGATCGCACCCGGTCAGACCGAACAAGTTGCGTTTCGTTACATGTTCAATCAACCGGAACAACGTCCGCTTGATTTCAGCGACGAATCGAATCGGCCTCAATTCGCAAACTATCGGGTGAAAGCCGAAATTGATCGGCAGGCGCTGGGACCAGACGGTCTTGCCAATGATCAACTGATCGACGATAGCTCGGCCGTTTACGCGTCGCGAGTGCTAAATGGTGTGCCCGTCTTGCTGGTCGATGGCGACCCATTTTCTGTTTCCGAGCGAAGCGAAACGCACTACCTGCGCAGTTTGGACGTGCTTGGAACCGGACTGGCGATGGATATCGTCACCGTCAGCCAATTGGAGACCGTTTCGCTTTCGAAATATCGAGTTATCTTTCTGTGCAACGTCGACGAAGCATCAAGCGATCGAATCAACTCGCTAGGCCAATGGATCAGCGATGGCGGGGCATTGGTGATTATGCCGGGTAACCAGGTTCGCGCTTCGACTTTCAACGAGTCCTTTTACAAAGACGGAAAAGGTCTGTCACCCATCGGGCTCGTCGACATGGCAGGCGATCCAACGATGTCTAAGTGGGTGAATTTTGAAGTCGACCCGCAGATTCACCCGGCCCTGCAGTTGATCGTTGACAGCGATGCAACAAGTCTCGCGCGCGTCGATATTTTCAGTTGGTGGACATCCAGGTTCGATTCGCAACAAGTTGGCCGCACATTCCAAATTCCGTTGCGACTGAACGATCGCGACAATTCTCCAGCGATGGTCGATCGGAGTTGGGGAAATGGACGAGTGATTGTGTTTTCAATTCCGGGTGACGGTGACTGGACGATGTGGCCAAGCAGTCCAACATTCGCGCCAGTGATGCTGGATTTGATGGATTACTTGATTGGCTCAGCGGGCGAAATGTCGTCGGTGGAAATCGGCAGCCCAATCAACTATCCCGTGGATCTGTCCGTTTACGACAACCGTGTTTCCTTACGTGACCCGAACAACGAGAAAGTCGAGGCCGTGGCCCGACCGCTTGATGACACCGAAGCAAGCCGCGAAAGCGAGCTTTATCGCGTCCAATTTGATAGCGTTCAGCGCCGCGGATTTTATGAACTTGGACTAAAACGGCATTCGGGCGAAACTGAAAGCGTGCTGTTTGCGTCAAACCTGGATCCACGGGAAAGTCAGCTGAAAAGGATCCCAAAGTCCAATCTGGAAGGTGACTTTTTCGGAGACAAGGCGAACAGTTCTTGGGTTGGTGGTTCGGTCGCAGGAGATAATCCGATGAAGATTTTTACGAACTCGTCCAGCATATCATTCGTTGCGCTGATCGTCGTTTGGGCTCAGGTCAACATCATTTTGGCTCAACGAGTTATCGATCCACCGAATCCTATTCAAATTCGAATCAATCAACCAATCAGAAACAATATTCCGCTGATTGTTTTCGGGGGCCGACCGCAATCCGCTCAAGAACCCTTTCCCGAAACAGGGGCGACGCTGAAGACTGACCCGCGACTTGAATCAATTCTTGAGAAAGCCGACCGCTTCCGCAAAGACGGAAACTATCGATTTGCGTCACAGCTCTGGCAAGCGGTCCTGTTGCAAAGTGGAGACGCATTATTCTCCCAAGACGATACCACCTATTTCTCGCTCGTCCAACAAGTCGAGAAAATCATTGCCGCGCTGCCTCCGGAGGGGCTGAAAAATTATCGGATTACGGCTGATGCCAGCGCCAAAGAAATCATGGCTCAGGCCGATCCATACAATCCGACCACCAGTCTGAACCAGGTCGTACGCCAGTATTTCCTCAGTTCGCTGGGCGATGATGCGGCCTTCAAACTCGGGTGCATCTACCTGGATGAATACGATTTTATCGGTGCTCGACGAATGTTCGAGAAAATCGTAACTCAATACCCCGACCCCTCGATTTCGATCGCACAAGTCTACGCGCGGATTGCACTCTGCCAGTCGTTTTTGGGCGAACCCGAACTGGCAGAGGCTTCACTGGCTATGGCGACGGATGCTGGCGACGATTCGGTATACGATCAAGTCAAAATGGTGCGGCAGTCCCTTGGCCAGATCACGGAAGAGAACAATTCCGTCGTCAACACGTCCTGGACTTGCCCGCTTGGTAATTCCAAACGGTTTGGCGTTATGCCCAACGTTCCTGAACAAATGCTGAAGTCAGATTTGGTGGCAATCTGGCAGTTCTATTACGAACCCAAACGCAAATATAACAACTCAATAGATATCACCGGCGGCACCCTCTCAGGGGAGCGTTCTTTCGGCAAAATCGCCCGCGACACGATGAACTTGGAAGAAGACAAAATCGTCAAAGCCTGGAAGGACAAAAACTGGCGCCCGACCGGCCACCTCTTGTTCGATTCCGGCAAAGTCTTTTTCAAGTCGGCCGCCGACATGTCGGCGTGGGATACCGAGCAGATTCGAAAAGCGGCTCGTAACAGCGACAAAGCCCACGAGTTCCTTCCAGACTGGCGGTCGTTGTGGCGGAACAGTTTTATGATGGACGACGCGACCAAGAACCTCCAGTCCGTACGACGAAGTTTTGGAAACTATGGACGTCGGCGAGGAGCCAACTTCGAAACCAATGACCCGACACAGCCGTACGAAGTTCAGTTATTTGGCGACGAGATTTTCCTCCAGGCCTCGATTCACGACGGAAACTTGTATTCGATCGAAGGTCGGCGATTCGACAACGAAAACAGATCCTTTGACAAATTGCCAACCGCGCAGTGGAATGCCAGTTTTCGCCGCACGCGCTCGAATTTCCTGACCGCCTACGACGTAAAATCTGGAATGACATTGTGGACACTTCCGAAGCAGGAGGACGAGATAACCCACGTCGACCATGAAAGCCCATGGATGCACACCGGTGGGTTCATGTCGGCCCCGATCGGTTACGGGAATTTACTCCTGGCAGCCGTTAATCATGCCGGGGCGATTTGGATTTATGCGATCGACCCTGCCCAGGCAGGCAAAACGGTCTGGAAATCCTTCCTTGGTGACGAACCGGAAACTGGAGCGGCTGCCTGGCCGGCAATTAATCTGTCTCTCGATGGCAGCGACTTGTTCGTTTCTTGTGGAATGGGCGTTGTTTATATTCTTGATCCATCAACGGGGATGGTTCGATTCGCTCGTCGCTATCAACGCGACGGTACAATCGACAAAACCTTTCGCCGCCTCAACTGGAGCAATCCGAAAACCAATTTCGACGGCTGGTCAAATGACGTCGTCATTCCTTTTGGTCGGCAGATGATTTGTTTTTCGTCTGATACCAACCGCGTAAATTCGTTTGATCGAAACACCGGTGAAATCATCTGGCAGAATCCCAACGATCCACGCAGCAAGAAAGTAGACTACTTGTTGGGTGTTTACGATGGAGTTCTTTATGCGGCGGGTCGCGAAACCGTGGTGGCCTTTAATCTGAATGAAGAAGGCCGAATGGTGTGGGGCGGCGAACAGATATTCGATGGAAAAACATCCTATGGACGCGGAATGCTGACTCCCAATGGTATTTACATTCCGGTGGCCGATTCGATTTACAAGTTTGATCTAGATGGCGATGGCGTCGACGCCAAAAGACTCGCCGTCGTTGACGTCGATCTGGGAACCGACGCTCCGGTCGGCAACCTCTACAGCGATGGCAAACAAATCTGGGTTCACGGAGGCAATCGGGTTTACGCGTTATGGCCAGCTGAATCGAAATCAGAATCAACCAACTAAATTTTTTTCAGACCAAGAGACACAAGTGCAACTGATTGGCGAAGGCGGATTTCTCCAGTGGATCATGGGCGACGACCCAACACGCGCTGGGACTCCCAGACTGCAATGGGCCAACCTGCCCGAATCCTGGGGAGTGTTCGTGTTGCTTGCGGTTCTGGCGGCAATTGCATTCGGCGTCTTTTGGCTTTATCGACGGGAAATAAACACTTGTCCGATGCCCGTTAAACTTTTTATGGCAGGGCTGAGACTGGCAGTCTTGCTCAGCTTGGTCGCCTTGTTTTTGAAACCGTCGGTGTTTTATCAACAGGTCAACGAAATCAAACCGACCATTGCGTTCTTGCGAGACGCATCTCTTTCGTTCGGACGCGGAGATCGTTATCGCAGTGAAGACCAGGCAAATCAACTGGCAGCGGCCTCAGGACTAGACGTAAACGACATTCGTTCAGGCCAAATCGTCAGGTCTGAATTGCTCAACGGAGCGATCAACAAGAATCAGGACCTGCTGCTCAAAATCCGCGACAAAGGCGCCGTGCGCGTCATTAATTTTTCGGACGGAGTTACCCCGGTCGCTGTAATTCCCGCAATTACTCGCAAGGATACAGAGGACCCGGAAGAAGCAAAAAAAGACACTCCAGACGATGCAAATTTGGGACTGATCCGGGAAACGATTCCTGACCTCAACCCATCGGGATTGGGAACGGACATTTGGCAGGCCCTTAGGGAAACCCTCGATGACTCCAACCGCTTGTCGGCAATCGTCCTCGCTGGCGATTTTCAACATAACGGCTCCGAGGATCCTCTAGAACTTGCACGCAAAGCCGCCGAATTGGAGATTCCAATTTATACCATTGGAATCGGTGATCCGAATCCACCAAAAAATCTTGCCGTCAATGAAGTCTATGTTCGCAACAAGGCTTATCCGGACGAGCCGTTTGAAGTTGAAGCGCTGCTGCAAACCACTCAACGCGGCGAAGCTGGCTTGCCCGATCAGGTGAAAGTCACGCTTGTTGAGCAGATGGTTGACCCGCGTACAGGACAGCCCGGTAGTGCCAAACAAATCAAATCAAAAAATGTCGACGTTCCGGAAAATGGCGGTCGTATTCGTGTCGATTTCGATCATGTGCTCAACCAACCGGGAGAATACGTATTCACGGTGCAAACGGATATCCTGGAAGACGAACTCGAAAGCAACGATAACGCCAAGCTTTCTTCGGTACTCGAAGTGGTCGATGAAAAAGTTAAAGTCCTGCTTATCTCTGGCTTGCCCAACTGGGACTATCTACATGTTCAATGGCTGTTGAGACGCGACCCAAATATCTCATTGAGCTGCTGGTTGCAGTCGAAGGACGAAACCAGCGCCCAGGAAGGTAACGAGCCCATTTCGCGTCTGCCGCGGACGATTGAAGAGCTGGGAAAGTTCAATGTGATCCTCATGATCGACCCGAATCCGCAAGAGTTTGATCAAGACTGGATGGATCAACTGGAAGCATTTTGTCGGTACAAAGCGGGTGGCCTGATGTTCATGGCAGGCCGGCAATTCACCAGTGAATTCGTTACGATGAATCGACTGAAAAAGATTCGAGAGATTCTGCCGGTCAATTTTGGTGATATCGAATATATCGATACAACCGAAGCGCTTGCCGAAGCCATCGAAGATCGCCCCGGACGAATGCTGCTGGTTAATCATAACCTCGATCATCCGGTAATGAGCTTTCGCAGCGATCCGGCCGAGACTAAAAAAATCTGGGAATTGATGCCCGGAATCCCCTGGAACTTTCCGACGTTATCAGCAAAACCGACCGCACGCGTGCTCATGGAGCGCGGTGAACAGGTGAATGCGGAAGGCAACCAGCCGCTGATGGTGACGGGACGGTACGGTGCCGGCTCCGTTTTGTACATTGGCTTTGACGGCACCTGGACCTGGCGACCGATTGGCTTGCAGGCTCAATACTTTGACCGATTCTGGATTCAGGTAATTCGTTACCTTGTGGAAACTCGTTCGCTCCAGGGTTCGCGACGCGGATTTGTCGACACGGACAAAACGGAATACGAATTGGGTGACCGAGTCACGATGATCGCGCGGTTACTTGATCAGCAGTTCCAGCCATCGACCCAACCCTCGGTAGAGGCTTTGGTAAAAACGGGTGAGGGTCGCATTCAGAAAATTCAAATGAAAATGCTGCCGCAGCAAGAGGGTCGCTATGAAGGGACCTTTGTCGCGCAGCGAACCGGCAACTTTTCCGCCACGCTGAACGTAGGCGGCGTCGATGGAAATGAAGAACTTGTCGAACCTATTGACTTCCGCGTGGTACCACCAAGCGCAGAATCAGGAGCGTATTGGCTGAACGAAAAAATGATGCGCGAGATTGCGGCTCAGTCGGGTGGACGGTCGTTTCGTCTCGACGAGCTCGACAAACTGGTGGACGCTTTGCCCACCCTGGTAACGCGAGCCGAATTTAACAGTCCTCCCGAACCGATTTGGGATTTGAACAAATATTTCCGTTTCTTCGCGTTTTTACTGCCTGTCTTGCTACTATCGATTGAATGGGCAACGCGAAAGTGGTTTAAGCTTTTATAGGATTGATGGCGAACAACTTAGGTTTTGACTGCAATATGGCAACAGCTTCATCTATCGAACCGATTCCAAGGTCAGTTTTGTCGCGGCTAAGTCGCTTGCGCCGACAGCTGCTGAATTGGATTATCGTTCACGGCCTCGGTCGCTGGCTGATGGTGCTGTTGAGCATTCTGGCATTTGACATGGTGCTGGACCGGGCCTTCAAAATGGATTTTGCTCAGCGTCTGATCATGCTGGTGGTCATCTCGGTCGTCGCGGTCCTCTTCTTCTTGTGGCGGGTCATTCGCCCACTAACGAACCGTCCAAACGACGATTCGTTGATTTACGAGATTGAAAAAAAAAATCCGGAGTTGAACGAAAGCCTGATCAGTAGTTATCAGCTGGCTCGCGAAAAGAATTTGATTGCATCGGGAGTTTCCGCTGAATTGGCCAATGCCACGATTCGAGGAGGCGTCGCACAAGCCGAAAAAATCAACTTTTCGAAATCGCTCGATGGCTCCAAAAGTCTTACTAATTGGCTGATCCTTGGAGTGGGGCTGTTTCTTTTTGCGATTTTGGCCATCGGTGTCAATCAAACCAGGTTTTTGAGCACCTGGTTCAACCGAAACATTCTGCTGACAAACGATCAGTGGCCCCAAGCTACCTATTTGGAGATTGTCGGAGCGGTCGACGGGCGACTGATTGTCCCACGTGGTTCCGATCAACGGCAACTTGTCCAAGTCACTGAGGAAAGCCGTGATCCAAACGTCGACGTTGCGCTTGAAGTTGACGGTCCCACAGGACGAACGACCCATCGGATGAAACCAACAGGAAAACTGGATGGTCGCGAACACGTGTTCGTGTTTCATAACGTCTCGTCCAAATTCCGTTTTCGGGCCTCCGGTGGCGATGATATAACCGACTGGGTTCAAGTCCAACTGGTTGAACCTCCCTCGATTGAAGACTTGCAAATCAACGCCTTACTTCCAAAGTACACCGGTATCGAATCGCTACCACTTGTTGGAAGCGGGCCGCATAGCGTTTTATCAGGCAGCAGACTTGCCGTTGCGATTAAGTCCAATAAACGGCTCGGCCGCTGTAATCTCGTGCGTGGCGACGACGTCATCGAAATGGACGCGGTGGATAACGAGAAGGAAGACTTCAAAGTCGTCATCCCCAAAACAGATAATCAACCGTTGTCCGGAGGCGAATACGAGTTCGAACTCATTGACGATTCAGGGCTGGCCAGTAACCGTCCATCGAAGTTTTCGATTACGATCAAAGAAGACATGCCTCCCAAGGTTCGCGCCGAGTTGCTTGGGATTAGCGGCCTGGTTGTCCCGCGAGCCATATTGCCAGTTGGCTATGACACAATCGATGACTACGGGCTTCGTAAATTGTCCTTTGACTGTAGTTGGAAGAACGCGGAATCAGGCGATGTTGACGAAAACTCGCCGCCCGCGAAAAGG
>CAMYNE010000117.1 GCA_947259675.1 uncultured Pirellulaceae bacterium | reverse complement strand
GAGTTTAACTTCCCATCATCGGCCTTAAATTATAATCCAATCGCCCATATTTTTCACGAGTTATTTTTTTTTGCAGCGAACTCACAAAAACGGTGGTTTAGCATTCAAGGGGATTCTCACTCGCCGTTTGCAAGGCCATTCTCAGCCATCAATCCCAATCTCGTGACCAAATTTGGGCCCGTTTTTATGAGACAAGCGTGTGTGCGGAATCGCTCGCGTCTTGTCTGATCCATCTTGTTTATCCAACGATATCTTAGACATTTCGTTGTGATTTTTGAAGAATTTGTCGTCGTTATCCAAAACTTTATCGTGCCTTCAGCAGAGATCGCAGCGTTTTTTTTCCAACTACGGAAAGCACTGAATACACGGAAGAAACGGTTTTGAATTTCCGTGTATTCTGAGTCTTCCGTGGTTCGCATCATCGGTTCTAGACCAATTTCAATATTACTCTTCAGCAAGTCAAATTATTCGCCTTGTTTCAACATCACGTTAAGTTTCCTTGATGCTCCTTTGTGCATGCGGCGAGCCGTGTCGCGATTGAGCTGCTTGGTTCAGGATGACTTCATCCTCTTCGAGGCCCCAAGTCGTTGGCTCCGTGGGATTAACGAATGAACCCCTTGCTTTAAACGGAGAAGCGTTATCAGTAAGAAGCAATTCATCAACGAACTACGAATGATCAGCGCTAATCCCGAGTATAGAAGCAATCCGAATTCCATCGCAAAGCCTGACAGCAGGGCCGCGAAACCAGAACTACTCAGATAGAAGGGAAGAAACACTCCACGTTGCCGCGCACGCTGTAAGAGAGCCCAAAGATTCACCAACGCGAAGCCAAGCTCAAAGCTCAAGGATTTGCACCACGCGTCGTCCGCCCAGATGGCCGAATTTACTTCAAAGATCCACATGGTTTGACGGTTCAACTGGCTAATACACCGAAGTAATAAGCTTGGCGAAGCCGCCCTTTCTGTCCACAGTTTTTCGTCGGCTTCCCTTCTGCAACATCCGGGGCTAACATTTGTCACCGCGGATTCCCAATTGGGAAAATGAGGGATGACCCATACACCGAGTTGGCGGACGCACGCCGATCAACCCTTACAAACCAGCCAAAATGGTTTTTATCAGTGGGGACGCGACGATTGAAACTAGAATAAACCAAGGTAGCCTGCGGCTATGCTGATTGATAAATATCGAGATTGTGTTCTTGTTTATTAGGCAACATGGCGCTTTTCAAAAAACGATCTAACCCAACGCCTTCGCTGCAAAAGCAACACCCTTACACGGATCTGCCGTTGGTCTTGGCAAGCGGCATGGGAAGGTCGGGAACGACGCTGTTACGTCAGTGCCTAAACGCACATCCTGCAATCAATTGCTTCAATCATGAAGCCAACTATATCTACGACCTGTTTCGCTCGGCGAAGTTGAATCTCGGATTCGAGATGCACGACAGGTTTTTGCCGGTTTCGCTCAAGTCATATTGGCATTTACACCAGCAAATGGTGCTCAACCTTTTTTGGGGAGCAGAGCAGATTTCTGTATCAGATTCTTCAAAGGCCATCGGAACCTATTCGATGCTCGATAAGCACGCCGCCAACGGCTTGAACTGGTCGTTTCCCCGTTTGGTGATTTGCAACATCATTCGAAATGGAATCGAAGTGGTCTCTTCATACATTTCGCATCCGCCTTTCAAACACATGACATTTACGGAGGTTTGCCGTTTGTGGCGATTGAGAAATGACATGTTCAAATACTGCGAGCGACACGAACACGCATTTCTTTTTCGCCACGAATGGTTGTTGCAAGGCAATCGATTCGTAGATCAGCTTGCCAAAGCACTTGGTTCTGTTGGCCTTACCTATGATTCAAAATGCGAACGCCCGCTCCGCAAGTTTTCTCGTGCCTCCCGTTTCGAAGGTGAACCTGAAACGGCAAAACGGAACTTGTCGCATCGCAAGGAACGTTGGAAGTATTGGAGCAATCAGCAGCTTGACGAATTCGAAAAGATTTGTGGCCCGACGATGGAGTATCAGGGATATGAGATACCGTGGACATAGAATTTTTGGTTCGTTTGGGCAGCCGCTTCCCTTTTCTCACTCTTTTTATTACTCGGGTTCCTTTTTTGTTTGGGGCGGGTCGATTTAGCGGTTCCTTACTCAGAATGACTTGATTTTTGGGTCTTAGATAAGATGCGTCGACACCCAATACCTAACCGTTCCTCAGATCGTTTTCATGGGTGGAGCCCAACCAGTGGACTGCAGGACGATCGTCAAGGCGACACAGATCACGACAACAATCACAACGACCGCCCAAATTCGCTTTAGCGAAGTTCCATTTGCTGCAACCCCCAGGATCACGCCGGCGAGTCCCAACTCAAGGGACTGGCCCAGCCACCATCCGATCATCAATGGCAAAGAAATCGTGCTGATCGAATAGAGTCCCAACGCAAGTGCTCCCCACACGACAAAGCCTGCGATGGCACCCAGTCGGAATCCCGGCCACGCGCCCTGAACATTCAGTTGTCTAAAGAGCCAACATAAACCAAGAGTGAGAATCAAAAACGCGAGGTATCCGAGTGGGATTCGACGGAACGCTTCTTCCGGTTCAAGAAGAAAGGGGCTCTTCACAAGATATTGCCTTGCCAACACGCCACCATGCAACAACAAGTCGATTCCTATCGTCAGAACCCAGGCGGCCGCAACTGAAAGCAGCGTTCGTGTCACCGTGGGATTATCCGAAGGCGAGACGGCCGATTGATCAGACTGTCGCTTGTGCATCGCAGCGCCCAAAGATAGTTCAAGATTTTTCGGTAATGTGTGATCGTCACTCAGGTTCTTGGTGCTTAGGTATTTTATAACGGCAAGCTCCTCCTTTATCTCTGCCGTTGGATTCCCAGCATGCATCGCCGTTTCGAGGATTGTCCTCATGAATTTCGTAATCGGTCTCAGGCCACTTACTACAATTCTCACAGAAGTGCCATTGCGTCTGGTCTTGCTGGCGTCGAAAGATCACCATTTCATTCTCCATCTGCCGGACAATTACATCCGGTAATTATCCTGTCGTCTAGTTTCCAAATTTGTTGAATCCATCTTTTTGTTTTGTCCATGGCCGAATGACAGAATTCGTCGGTCTTTTCGGCTGGATCCGTCTGAGGAAAAATCACGATCGCGGGAATGCCAAGTTCTGCCGCCTCGGCAACCGCCTCATTCAGGACGTCGATTGACATTCGATAACACCCCGACATCGACTCAATCTCTGTTTTCAACCCGTTTCCTTCTTGAACGAAGACCGGCCAGATCAAATCATCAACCGATTATGTGGATTCGGCCACAAGTCGCCGAGACCAGCCAAATTGACGGGTCCGCCGCATTCGAGTCGTCGGAAATTGAGCAAAACTCATGAACGATTTCTTAATATTGGGGGCGAACCCACTATTGAAACATGCCGTAAACAACCGAGCAATCGTGTCTGACATCACAAAATCGTGGTCGTCTGTCATGGCGTTTTAAAACGCGACGGATTAAATTAATGGCACGTTTTTGGGAGTATTCTCCGCAACCAGAACATTTCTCGTCTGGCAGCGTTAAAAGAAGCGGTCCGCTGTTTCCTTAACAAGAATTTGATTTCAGGTATTAAACTATGATTAACAGGTTAGTTCGAATTTCATCTCTGATCGTGTTGGGACTGGTGATCGCCACTCCAGCATTCGCGCAAAATTGGGCGAATTGGCGTGGGCCAGAACAGAACGGCATCTCGCGCGAAACCAATTTGCCTGACAATTGGTCTTTGGAACCCAAGAAGAACGTCGCTTGGGAATCCGATATTGGCGGACGCGCGACACCGATCATTCTTAACGGTCGCGTTTATTTGAACACCCGTACGCACCACGATTTCACCGATCCGGTTGAAAAAGTTCACGCCCGCGAACAAGTCGTTTGTTGGGATTTGAAAACGGGCGACGTGCTCTGGAAAGACGAGTTTAATGTCTTCCATACCGACATTCCGTCTCCACGAGTCGGTTGGGCCGCGATGTGTGGCGATGAAGAAACGGGTAACGTTTTTGTGCACTCTGTCAGTGGTGAATTTCGATGTTATTCACCCGATGGAAAAATCGTCTGGGAGAAATCTCTGTTGGAAGAGTTTGGCAAGATTTCAGGATACGGGGGACGCACGCAAACTCCGATCATCGACGAAGATCGCGTGATCGTAAGTTTTCTGGCGGCGAACTGGGGTGAGACAAAAGGCCCTGGCCCTAAACATTATTATTACGCTTTCGATAAGAAAAACGGTGACCTGCAATGGGTATCAGCTCCTGGTGGGGCTCCTCAAGACACCAACTATTCGGTTCCCATCGTGGCCGTCATCAACGGGCAACGCCAGTTGATCGGTGGCAATAGCGACGGCGGGATCTATGGCATCAACGCCCGCACCGGCACACCGATTTGGGGATTCCGAATGTCCCGACGTGGTTTGAATTCTTCGCCGGTCGTCGATGGCAACCTCGTCTACATTTCCCACGGTGAAGACAACATCGACAATAACGATTTTGGCCGCATCCAATGCATCGACGCATCGGAGACTGGCGATCTGACCGAAACGGGAAGCGTCTGGCGCCACGATGGACTCAAAGCGGGCTATACGGCACTACTTGTCAAAGACGGAGTTCTTTACGTCGTTTCCGATACGGGTAATCTGAACGCGTTCGATGGCAAGTCCGGTGAAAAACTGTGGGAACATAACCTGGGAACGGTTGGCAAAGGATCTCCGGTCTGGGCCGATGGCAAAATGTACGTGATGGAAGTCAATGGCAACATCCATATCCTGGAAGCCAACCGTGAAGGCTGCAAGCAACTCAGCCTTGTCCAGTTAAAGGCAACGACGGTCGCTGGACTCGACGAGATTTACGCTTCTCCGGCGATTTCAGAAGGTCATATTGTTTTTGTGACGCGCGATCGAACCATCTGCATCGCCGACGAAACGAAAAAACCAGGTATGAACGAGATTCCTTCGATGTCCGCAGAAAAAGACGCGGTCGAAAAAGTCGCTCTCGTGCAGTTACGCCCCTATGAGGTCATTCTGTCTCCGGGTGAGAAAGTCCAATTTTCGCTTCACGCGTTTGACGCAAATGGGAGATTAATCAAACAGATTACCAATCCGATAATCACAATCGGCGAAGGTCTGGACTCGTTAAAATCAGAAAACGGTGCAATTTGGGCCGACCCAGTTTCAAAAGACATCGCGGGCACCATCTCCACCAGTATGTTTGGCAAAACTGCGACAGCCCGAGTTCGGATGTTCAACGCCGACAAAACCTGGTCCTGGGATTTTGAAGGATACAAAGGCGTCCGGGTACCTCCAACCTGGCTTCGCGCGCACGTAAAACTGAAGCCCGTTGACGTCGATGGCAATACGGTCATGCGGGCCGCCGGAATGGGCAAAGGCAAAGGCCGCCCAAGTCACATGGTCTTCATTGGCACACCGAACATGAAGGACTATACGATTTCCGCTGATGTGATGATGAAAGAACAAAATCGTCAAATGCCAAGCATTGGTCTGATCGCAAATCGTTACAACTTCATGATCAAAGGCAATAACGGCAAACTGGCAATCCAAAGCTGGGCTCCGCATCTTCGCATGGCAAAAGTGGTTCGCTTCCGCAGCGATCCTGATGTCTGGTACACCATGAAAATGCGAGTCGAAGTAGCGGATGGAGAGGCAACCGTGTTTGGAAAAGTCTGGAAGAGGGGCGACGAGGAACCCGAAGCTTGGACGTTGACTCAAACCGATCCGCATCCGAACGAATCGGGAAGTCCGGGTTTGTACGTCTACGCACAAGCGGATTGCCTGTTTGATAACGTGGTTGTTCAGTTTGACGACCAGGCAGTAAGTCACCAATAGATAGAAAGTCTCAAAACAGTTTGTAGTACCGCCTTTAGGCAGAAAATTCCGGCTAAAGCCGGGACTACGAGCTAAACAGCGCAAACTCAAAACGCGCAACCGACGGTCAAAAAAATTAATATTAACTCCAATAGGAATCGACAATGAAGCCGTATCGTTTTTCACTGGCAATCGTCGCTGTTTCACTCTTGACGGTTGGCCTGCAAGCTTTTCCGACGACAACTGATTCACCAGACAACACTCGCGCAGAAAAAACCGGCGACTGGCCAATGTGGGGCGGTTCGGTTGACCGCAACATGATCTCGGATACCAAAGACATCTCACTCGATTTCAACATCCAAATCGGCAACAGCACCAAGCGGCTGGGCGTGCTCGCACTCAGCGAAAGATCTACGCAGAAGGGACTCGAATGCAGTAAAGAGCAGAAAGCCAAGCTGAAAGAAATCCTCAAGCCTTATACTGAGGCGGCCAGGGCCAACAAAAACATGTCAGCTGAAGATCTGGCGAAATTTCAAAAAGAACTTGGCCCGATGGCGGTCGAAGTCTTAACGGAAGCGCAACGGGATCGTTGGAAAAAATACGAAGACCGATTCTTGTGGGGAGTGAGCCTCGGCTCGCAAACCTATGGCAATCCTGTCGTCGCAGACGGAAAAGTCTTCGTCGGTACCAACAACGGTGGTGGAAAAACTTGCGGCGGGTCGAGTTCAGGATTGGCCACTGCAAGGCATCTGTTCCACGCCTTACGTCGAAGGCGATCGCATGTGGGTCGTGTCCAATCGTTGCGAGCTGATGTGTCTTGATACCGAAGGCTTTCAAGACGGCGAAAACGACGGCGTTGTGCAGGATGAGGTCGACAACGAAAAAGGAGACGCCGACATCATCTGGAATGTGGACATGATTCAAGAATACGGAGTATTCCCACATAACCTGGCTACGAGTTCTCCGATCGTGCATGGCGATATGGTCTATCTGCTAACGTCAAACGGCGTTGACGAAGCACACTTGGAAGTACCCTCGCCGCGCGCTCCATGCTTTGTCGCATTCAATAAGAATACTGGCGAAATTGTCTGGGATTCGAATACGCCGTTTGACAACATCCTGCATGGCCAATGGGGATCGCCAGCGCTGGGAGTGGTGAATGGACAGGTCCAAGTCTATTTCCCTGGCGGCGATGGGGTGTTGTACGCCTTGGACGGTAAAACAGGCGAAGAGATTTGGACGTTTGATCTCAACCCCAAAGATTCCAAATGGAAACTGGGCGGAGCCGGAACTCGAAATGCAATTATTTCGACTCCGGTCTTTTACGAAAACTCGGTGCTACTCGCCGTTGGTCAAGACCCTGAGCACGGTGAAGGCGTCGGACATTTGTATCGCATTGACGCAACCAAAACAGGCGACCTGAGCCCCGAACTCGCGGACCCCAATTTTCAAGAACCCGACAGCTGGAGGCAGGGTGACGGCCAACCTGGAATCGCAAACCCAAATTCT
>CAMYNE010000116.1 GCA_947259675.1 uncultured Pirellulaceae bacterium | reverse complement strand
CAAAGTACGCGCCAGCTGTAAGTGCAAACGCGAAACTACCCACGATCAAGATTAGTATGAATTCCATTCTAAAACCGTTGCAGGTTCGCCTTACAGGAAGATTTGTTATGGAAAAAAACGCTTGCAAGACAGGGTTTTTGCCACTCCTGTTAAAAAATAGTGCCTTACGGGAGCTTGTCAATTCTGCTAAAATTCGTGACTCGAATTTAAATTCAAAAAGTCAATTTGACTGGGGTTTGGCAAATGGCCAAAAAAGGTAAAGCAAAAAAGAAACTCGAAGTTGTGCATTTGGTCTGCGAAGAAACGGGTGATTACAACTACACGATCCGTCGTAAAACTGGTGGTGAAAAACTGAAACTCAAGAAGTATAGTCCTCGCCTGAGAAAACACACGGTTCACGTCGAAAAGAAAAAGTAACTTTCATTTTCGAGTTAATCCACCACCCTGCTTGTTCAGCTTCGCCTGACCGACTGATAATAGCAGGGTATTTGTTTGCGCCGATCCAGTTTCATCAGGCCAATTGTTTACCGAAAACCCTCACGGATTGAATCATGGGAACTCGCTGGACGCTTCGCGCACATGACGCTCAATTGGTCGAGTCCATTGAACGAGCCGCTGGTGTTTCACCGGTTGTTGCGCAGATTCTGGCTCTGCGTGGGATAACGGGCTCCAGAGAGGTCACGTCGTTTCTGGATCTGAGAATGACGGGGCTCCGACCGCCGCAAGAACTTCCGGGTCTGTCCAAGGCCGCGGAAATCATTTACGACTCGATCATCCAAAACAAAAAGATCTTTATCTATGGCGACTATGATGCGGACGGGATGACGTCGACGGCGATCATGTATCGCTGTTTGAAGAGACTGGATGCAGATGTTTCCTACTTCCTTCCCAATCGACTGGACGATGGGTACGGAGTAAATGGTGATTCGCTGAGAAAACTTGCCGATCGGGGCGCCCAGTTAATTGTTACCGTTGATTGTGGAATCGGTAGCATTGACGAAGTCAAACTGGCCCATGAGCTGGGGCTGACGATTGTCGTCACCGACCATCACCAAATTGGAAACAGTCTTCCCGAGGCGGACGCGATTGTCCACCCCGGGCTACCGGGACACGACTATCCGTTCACTGGTCTTTGCGGAGCCGGTGTCGCATTCAAATTGGCATGGGCTCTCTGTCAGCGCCATTGTGGAAGCGAAAAATTGCCGGAAGACTTCCGCCATTTGTTGTTTGGTTGCGTGGCATTGGCGGCGATCGGAACGGTTGCCGACGTGGTTCCGCTGCTTGATGAAAACCGAATCCTGGTTCATCACGGGCTTGGCTGTATGCGAAAATTCGCAAATGCCGGTTTGCGCCACTTAATGGGTTTGGCAAAGCTTGATGACAAACCTCGACTGGAAGCCGAAGATATTGCTTTCATGATCGGGCCGCGACTGAATGCGTCCGGGCGTCTTGGACAAGCCCAATTGGGAGTGGAATTGCTGACGTGTACGTCCGAAGACCGCGCACAGTCGTTGGGTACGTATATCGAGCAGCTCAACAAAGATCGGGACACCATCGATCGCCGCATTCTGAAATCGGCCAAACAGCAAATCAAGGAAAAATTTGATCCGGGAAATGAGCCCGCACTCGTTCTCGCGCATCCTGATTGGCATCTTGGCGTGATTGGAATTGCCGCTGGTCGAATCGCGGAGCTGTACCATCGACCCACGATTCTGATTTCCACCGATCCATTGGAAAACCGAGCCGGAGTCGGTTCGTGCCGATCATCATGCGGAGTCAATCTCTATCAGGCGTTGAGTGCGTGTTCGCGGCACTTGTTAAAATTTGGTGGTCATCCGGATGCTGCTGGCTTGGTGATCGAGCCCGACAAGATTGACGCATTCCGCGAAGACTTTTGCGACCACGTTGTGTCACAGGTAAGCCTGGAAGAGCTGGTACCAGATCTGGAAATCGATGCGGAGGCATTGATCAGCCAGATGACTCTGCCCACCATGCATGAGCTCCAAAAGCTGGCACCGTTTGGACAGCACAACCCCCGTCCTTTGTTGTGTGCAACGGGAGTTCAACTGGCTTCTCCACCCAAGACAATGGGCTCAGACGGACGACACATTTCTTTGCAACTTAAACAGGCAAACAGCCGAATTCGAGCGGTTGGATTCGGCAAGGGCGACTGGCTCAAGCAGATTGATCACGAAGCGGGAACCTATGATTTTGCCTTTAAGCCGGTGATCAACGAATTTAGAGGATATCGAAAAGTTGAATTGCACCTTGTTGATTTTCGCCCAACCAAATCTGCAAAATAGAAATGGATTCTTCCAAAGCAAAACTGCCTCCGAATTGGCCAGCTGAAAGCGATTGGACCCCGCAAGTGGGAGATTTTTTTGCGAGCCGGGACGGAATTGAGTTATTACGGTTTGTCCATCGCTGCAGGAAAGAAAATAATGTTTTTCCGGGTCCGGATTGCGTTTTTAACGCGTTTGCCTTGACGCATTTCGCTAACACAAAAGTTGTAATTCTCGGGCAAGATCCTTACCACGGCGCCGGTCAGGCTCATGGTTTGAGCTTTTCAGTACGTGACGGTGTCAAGCTTCCGCCATCGTTAAAGAACATTTTCAAAGAGTTGGATTGTCCGACGCCCAAGTCGGGCAACCTGGAATCATGGGCCACGCAAGGCGTTTTGCTGCTGAATACGATTTTGACGGTCGATGAAGCGAAAGCTGGTTCTCACCGGGGCAAGGGCTGGGAGAAGTTTACCGATCTTGTTATCGCGAAGCTGAATCGTCACCCGCAAAATATTGTTTTTGTTTTATGGGGCAAACCGGCGGAGCAGAAAACTGGTTTAATCGACTCTCGCCACGAACTTGTTGTTTCCGCGCACCCTTCTCCGTTGTCAGCGCATCGTGGCTTTAACGGTTCTCGTCCTTTTTCCAAAATCAACAACGCGCTGCGATCGTTTGGAAGAACGGAAATTGACTGGCTTTCGATTTGCAAGTCAACACCAAATTATCAGGAAATTTGATCCGTTTTTTAGCGTTGGTTTTCAGCGACAAACCCTGTACGATCCGCCTCTGAAAACGAGTGGCTTTGCTCGTTTCTGCTTTTTTCATTTACCAGATCCGTCGACGGATTTGAAAACATGCGCAAACGAGATTCTTCAACCAGTCGTCGCAGTCGCGAGAGCAAAAAGCAGACCGCGCCTTCACTCTTGTCGATATCCCCTCGCACCCTCTCGGACGACGATCACGTCGCTTCAGCAGAAAGGACTTTCAGTCACCCCGTAAAACAAAAACCGGCTCAAGAGAAGAAGACAACAAAACAGGAAAAACAACTACCGGGGTTAGCGATCGAATCGTCCGCAGCCAGCATTCAATTGGGTTATCAGTGTCAGACGCTGCGCCCAATCGTGTCATTGGCCTTCGTTTTTCCGCTGATTTTGTTGTACGAGCTGTGCGTCATATTTCTGGGCCAACAGGAATTGAGAAGTGGAATCGATCAATGGCTGGACAGCTTTTTGGCCAGTTTTGGATTTGGTCAGCTAGTTATCTTGCCGCTGCTGACGGCTGCTGTTTTGATTATTTGGCACCACCGAAACAATGATTTTTGGAGGATTCCAGGCTCGGTTCTGGTGGGGATGATCATCGAGTCAACCATACTGGGACTGATCCTGTTTAGTGCCGCAAATGCTTGCAATCAAATGGTCGATGACACCTCGACCGGTTTAATGCTTTCAATATCATCCACAATTTGCCACCCGCATTGGTGGGCTGAAACGATTGCATCGTTGGGTAGTGGAATCTATGAAGAACTAGTATTCAGACTGTTGCTTTTGTTACCTGCAATCCGATTACTACGTCTCTTTGTTGGTGCGAATCCATTTGCCATTGTCGGCGGCATTATTTTGATCAGTCTTTTGTTTAGCTGTTTACACTACGACGTCATTAATCCGGCGGGAGCGTCATTTCAAACGGGAAGTTTTGTATTTCGGTTTGCTGCCAGTGTAGTTTTTTGCATTTTATTTTTGTTTCGCGGGTTTGGAATCGCGGTTGGTACACATGTTGCTTACGACATCTTGACTCAAATATAGGAATAAACCCCTGAGCTTTTGAAAGGGTTTTTGGAGAACAAGATTCGTGCGTTTGTCAACTGAAAAATTTCTTGAAACTATGTCAAAAAATAATCGCCTTCTTGATTAATAGTTGGCGATCTATAATTAACAAAACAAGCGATGTTGTTCAAACAAATAACGTCGTTCAACACCGACACAATTTATCGCAAGCAAATCTTAAGGCCGTTTTATCCGTGTTATCAGTTCGTCCCAAAATCACCGATTTGAACTTTCACTTGTTCGCCCGCTCCATTCATCCAGAGTTGTTTAGTGCGTGTGTGTCTCGTGAGTATGCACGTGAGAATTACAATTTGAAAATAAATATCACAACGGCCGGTCACTTAATTGCGTTTGAACATGATGGGCATGTATTAACCGAAGTTAGCACCAGCGCTAATCATCCTTTGCCCACGAAACGTGTATTGCTTTCTAATCGAATCGACGCGGCCCAGTCAGATGAGGCGGTATTTCGCAAGCTGATTGAATACAATTGCCAATATCAGCTGGATGGTGTCAACCCACAGACGTTTGTGACAATTCAAAAACAGCTTGACGCACAAACACAATGCGAAGGGTTGGTCCATCGCTTCCAGGCCAACGGGCGATTGGCGTTTGGCGCCATCAGCTATATCAACGTTCAGTCTTTCAGATCGCGCGTCAAGATTCGATCCTTCCACACTTTTCCAGATACCTATGCGGTGATGAAGAGTGAATCGAGTTTTTATTTGCTCAACGCTGCGTAGTCGTTCCGTAAACTTACAGCGATGCGCTAAAATGATAATGCGGAGCGCCTTGCCCTTAGCTGAGGTCCAGTCGTGCCAGGAATTCGACAACGGCCCGATTGAATGCTTGCGGCTGCTCAAAGGGAGCCATATGCCCTGCCCCGGCGATCTTCAAAAATGTTGAATTGGGAATCGAGTTCGCGATTTGCAACATCTCGTCCGGAGTCGAAATAATGTCATGCTCGCCGACAGCAACAAGCGTTGGCACTTCTATTTCACTCAGCCAAGATGTCGTATCTGGCCGAGCCGCCATTGCTCGATGGGCGCCGGCGACCACGTCTCTATCTGATTCGTGAATGACTTTCCGCGTCTGCTCAATCAGTTCCGGCTGTTGCGACAACGTGGATTCGTCAAACAGCTTTTCGATGAGGTCGGCGGCGATGGTCTGCGAACCTTCTTTTTCAATTGAACGAGCCATCATTTGGCGGGCTCGAGCCACTTCCGGAGTATCGGCCAAGGACTTGGTGTCGCAAGCGATCAAGGCACCCAGTTGTTGTCGATGGAGTTTCCAAAACTGCCATCCGATATATCCACCCATCGAAAGTCCGCAAAAACACACCGGTTGATCGACGCCGAGCGCCGTTAGCAGTTCCTGCAAGCGATTGGCAAACCCGTCCATTGATATCAGGCCCGGTTCTTTCGCCCGGCTTTTTCCAAATCCGGGCAGATCGGGGGCGATTACACGCACGTGCTGAGCAAGAGCGCCGATTTGGTTTCTCCACATTGAATGGTCCAGTGGAAAACCATGTACTAACAGTAACGGAATCCCTTCGCCTTGATCGACCAAATTCCAGTCGGTCGTCCTGGTTTCAATCTGATTCATCAGATTCCTATCAGCTTCAAGATCCATTGCAACAGCAAACATCCCGCCGCGATGCCTAACGGGACAAACAACCAGATTGAAAACACGGGAAACCGATTCGTAAGAATTCGCCAAATCTGGTATCCGCGCCAGGGAATCTGTCCCAGTACGAACAGGTAAACAAAGAAACTACCAGGATTGAAATGCCATGCTCGCTGCCACTGACCGCTACTGATTGCGATGAACGAACGTGTCAATCCGCACCCCGGGCAGTCAATTCCAAATAGCTGTCTACTCGCGCAAGATGGCGGCAAGGGAATATAGGACCCCGGCAAATACACAAGTTCTTCCCCGACCGATCTCATGACAAAGGACATCGCCAAGACAGCGATTGCGACTGCCAACAAAACCACATGAAAAATCAGATCTCGGCGCAACTGAACCGCTCTTTCGATCGCACGAGCTTGAGGTTGAGCCATTTCCACATTCATCATTAATCCCGATAGCTCAATGATCTCGCCAAAATCCTGGCGCGAACAATACTAACACTGGAAAAATCTCCAACCGGCCCAGCATCATCAAAAATATAAAGACTGACTTATTCAGCGCACTGAAGTCAGCGTAGTTCTGGGTCGCACCAACGATGCCCAGACCGGGGCCAATATTGTTGAGCGTCGAAGCTACGGCGCTCGATGAATCGAGTAACTTATTGGTGTTGTCGATACCCCAGGTTGCGTCGGGTTCCGTCATCACGACAAATAACAAGCTTGACACAAAAAGAATCCCGATCAAACAAAAATAAACAAGAATTGAATGGCGCAACGTCGGCTCTTCCACCGGTTTTCCACCCAGACGCAATATCCCCACTACCTTGGGCCGAAACGACTTTTCGATTTCCAGACCGAGGATTTTGACAAACAGAAGATGACGAATGACCTTCATTCCACCGCCGGTGCTGCCCGAGCATCCGCCGATGAACATCAAACACAAGAACAAGCAGCGG
>CAMYNE010000115.1:6742-8245 GCA_947259675.1 uncultured Pirellulaceae bacterium | reverse complement strand
CGCAAACTATGATTTCGTCGTTGATTAATGCCTTCAGCACATCGGCAACGTCCTCAAAAGAACAGACTGATAGTTCCGCGAGCGTTTCCCTCGCATCGTCACCCAAGTTCAAAGCAACACGTTTTACGATACCCGTCAACTGTTCCTTAACGTCGCCCTCGATTTTCAGAATCGGTGTGTCGTCCCGAGGAATGCTCTGGTAGACCAACATCAAGAGTCGGAACGAAAATCCACTCTTGTCGGATACTCGCTGAATCCGATCCTCGATCGCTTCTGTTTGATGGTCGTCGGGCATTCGACAAAGTCGGAAATCTGGCTAGTTGATTGAAGTTAGGTCTTGGCACGTGGCCTTGGTGAGTACGCGTAGCTCAGCCCAACCGCCAAAACTTACGACCTGAGGCATCACTTTTCCAGTTACGACTCATCAAGATCCTCTTCGGTTCCATCCATGTCGAGCTGTCGCATTTTGCGATAAAGATTGGAACGGTGGAGCCCAAGCCTTGAGGCGGCGTCAGTCATATTCCCGCCCGCTCGCTCGATGTGTTGTTGAATGTATTGTCGTTGAAACGACTTTGATGCGTCGGCCAAAGTCAAGTTCATATCGAATGCAGACGCGTCGGCGCGGCGAGGGGAAATAATGAATTCCAGATCTTCTGCCTCGACTTTTTCGCCTTGAAACATATAGGCCAGTCGTTCCATCAAGTTCCGCAACTCGCGAATGTTACCCGGCCAATTGTGGCCTTTGAGTTTCTTTTTGGCAGACGCCGAAATCACGATCTGATCGCGACGGGCTTTTTTACAGAACCCTTTCAGGAAAAACTCCGCCAGCAGGACCACGTCATCGCCACGATCTCGCAGTGGCGGCAATTCGATGGTCAGAACGTTGAGACGAAAGAACAGATCTTCGCGGAATTTCTTTTCTGTGACCAGTTCCGCCAGTTTTTGGTTCGTGGCAGCGAGAACTCGGGCGTTGGTTGCAATTGGTGTCGAGCCACCCACCCGAACGATCGTTTTTTCTTCAAGCACGCGCAGTAGTTTGGCCTGCCCGCCGAGGCTCATATCGCCAATTTCATCAAGAAACAGCGTGCCGCCATCGGCCAATTCGAACTTGCCCTCACGAGCCTGGTGGGCATCGGTAAAGGCGCCTTTTTCGTGACCAAACAGCTCGCTCTCAAGCAACGTTTCCGTAATGGCTGCGCAGTTGACGGCAACGAGTACTTGATCGCGCCGATCACTGAGATAGTGAATCAGTTGAGCGACAACCTCTTTACCCGTACCGTTTTCACCCAAGATTAGAATCGCGATATCCGTATTGGCAACACGCTCAATCGTTGATTTGAGTTTTTGAATTTGTGGACATTCGCCGATCAAGTTAACTTGCCCCGCCGCTTGATCGGCAAGACTTTTTTTGGTCGAGACCAGCGTTTCGACATGTTGCGTGTTTTCGATTGCGACTGCCGCATGAGCCGCCAGTTCGGCCAAGTCAGCGGTATCGGCTTCGCT
>CAMYNE010000115.1:0-6721 GCA_947259675.1 uncultured Pirellulaceae bacterium | reverse complement strand
ATCGTCTTGCTGGACGAGTTGACGATGGGCACACAAACGATGGAACGCGTTTCGAAGTTAAGCTGCTCGTCGACCGCTCGGTTGATTTGTGCCTGTTCGCCTTCGATGTCTTGATCAACTCGAATTGCTTCGCCGGTGGTCATGACTTGACCGACAACGCCAGCTTTGGACGGAATCCTCAATTCGCCGCCTTCGACACCCAGCGCGGGTTTGCCGATTAGCTGATCGCTTTTTCCATCAGGTAAGAAAATGGTCGCCCGTTCAGCATTCAGCAACTTGGTCGATGTTTTGGCAATCTCGACCAGAAGCTGGTCCGTTTCCCGCGACTGATTCCAGTGTGCGGTCACGTCAAGAATTGCTTCCAAACGGCTTGCCCGGCGAGCTTCAGCAGAGAATTTTGTATGTGAGTCGATCGCCAGCGAAATTGCTGCCACCACCGATTCAAATTCGACGCCTTCGAGCGGGGAGCTTTTCTGAATGACCAACTGGCTCGTTGGATTGGGTGAAGCAATCGGCGCGGCAATCCAGCTGCCTTCCTGTTTCGTCAATTCTTCGTCCAAGACGTCAGCCAGCAACTCCGACGGCCAGATAGGGGAAGATTCCGGCTCGATGGCCACCGTTCGCCATTTACCTTTAACGCCGTGTATGATTGTAGTCAGCTCAGCCTTCGTGTCTTTATTGACTTTGGCAACGACATGGCTGAGAAAGTCGACCGAATCGGGGTGATCGATCGACAAACCGATCAAATGCGGCAGCAAATGAGTGCCAATTCTTCCGGCGATGATTTTTTCAGACTGCAAGCTGACCGTCATTCGATGCTGGTAATTGTGAGTGGGAGGTAAAAGTGTTATCAAATTGGGTACATCCGGTGCGTCTGGATGTCTGACCGACTTTCAGTCCAACTTCCAAAAGCGTAGTCATTTTGAATCGCGCTAACAATAGTTGGCCGGGGTCAACACAGCTAAAGACACAAAAATTCAAAAACACGGGAGCCATTTGATGCGCTTGTTTGAAGGCAAAAAGGGTTTGGTGATGGGAGTAGCAAATGATCGCTCAATTGCCTGGGCAATTGCAGAAAAGATCATGGAACAAGGGGGCGAGATTGGATTCACTCATTTGCCGGATCGACCCGATGACGACAAACGAAAAAACCGTCGCCGTGTAGAAAAGTGTCTTGAGAAATCGGAATTTGAGGCGAAATTTCTCGTTCCGATGAACGTTCAGGAGGACGAAGAAATCGCCAGCGTGATGGAAACGGCCAAAAACGAATTTGGTCAGCTCGATTTTCTGCTGCACTCGATTGCGTATGCGGATCGCGATGATCTCCAACGCGATACAATCGAGACCAGTCGAGAAGGTTTCAAAATGGCCATGGATATCAGTGTCTACAGCTTCATCGCGGTGGCCAATGCGGCAAAGAACTTGATGTCAAAACGATCGGCGATGGCCTGCATGACCTATTTTGGGGGAGAAAAGTGTGTTCCAGGTTACAACGTCATGGGGATTTGCAAAGCGGCGTTGGAAGCGTCAACACGATACCTGGCCTATGATCTCGGACCGAGAGGCGTCCGCGTGAATTCATTAAGCGCGGGCCCGCTAAAGACACTGGCGGGCAGTGCAGCTGGCGTCGGCGAAATGCTCAAAATGTACGAACACGTCGCACCGTTGGCTCGAAATATCACGCACGAAGAGGTGGGTCGGACAGGCGCCTTTCTTCTGTCGGATATGTCCGACGGTGTAACTGGTGAAGTGCTTCACATCGACGGAGGTTACAACGCGATGGGTTCACCGGGGCGTTTGACCAACTTGTTGGCGTAATCCGACTGGTCGTATTGCCCAGCCCCGATTGACAACCCAGACCGCAAACTCCTGAATTTGGCCCACCCTGCACCGCCTAATTTGGGATTGGCAGCCTGTTTTTGTGCGTTGTGAGTCGATTTTTGAATCCAAACAAATTATCATCATGAGTTGGGATCAAACTTATACATGTTTTTAAGATGCTGGTGGCATAGGAGCAAAAAAAATGACAGAAGAAAATGGTGGGAAATATGGGAAGGGATTTGCGCTACGCATGACCGTCCTGATAGGACTCTTGGCTCTCGTCTCAGGCGGCCTTTTTTATGATCGGGTGATTTTACCGAAGAAGGCCAAATCGACGATTGCTGAGGCCTACAAACTGATGACCGCCCCGGACGAAGACGGTCACGGGATCACCAAAGACCAAGTCCAAAAGACAATTGGGTTTGAGCCTGAGAGCGTGACGAACATAGACAATTTCGATATTGAAAGATATTCGTTCAAGCGAGCGCTGTGGTTTATGAAGGGTGATTACCTGAATGTCATCTACGAAGATGATGCATTGGTTCAAATTCTTCAAAATCAGGATTACTCCCCAGACAAGGTAAAACACTCGTTGGGATTCCGATCGGCAGCCGATCCCGAAACGTACACCGGCAATGAAGTTCAATTGGGCGGTGTGCCGCGATCTTCTATGCCTGGCTTTGACGAAGATGAAGATTCGGATGAAGATTCCGACGAAGATGCGGACGAAGATTCCGATGAAGATGAAAAAGCTGAAGACGACGGCGAGAAAACTTCCCCCGACGAAGAAGCTGCTCCTGCCAAAGAAAAATCCGAGGACGGATCCCAAGAAGAAGACAAAGGATCTGATGAAAAAGAGGAGCCAGAGAAAAAAGACGGTGCTAACTAACGAAAGCGAACATCGCAAACAAACAAAGCCTGAGCAAGTAATTGCCCAGGCTTTTTTTGTATGCTTGAATGGATCCAGATGGGGCGGTCTGGGTTGTCAATCGGGGCTGGGCAATACGACCAGTCGGATTACGCCAACAGGTCAATATGTGGCCTCCCGGTCTGGCCCCCCCGCGGCTCCAATGTGACGCTTGCCCCGTGGTATCGGTGGGCTGACATTTACAAGTCCTTCTATTTCCCAATAGATCTTCTCCTTGATGGGTTTTGTTCTCAGCAAAACAATCGTAAAGTGAAATTCTTCTTCCGAAGTCGCTGACCGATCAAGGTGGTGGTGAATCTCAAATCGATCAAAGACCGAATAAGGACGGGCATAAGCAATTCTCCCAACTTTAATTTTCGCATTTTCACCAATTGTTCGAATCGTTTTCTCCGGTTCTAGATCGAGGTACTTCTGCAAGTCCTCATCAGGCTGATCTACGGGTCCATACAATCTGGCCAGGTCGGTACCTTCCGAATGACGTTTTTCAAAATCGAGCGTCATTTCGTGAGACTCATAGACCTGGTTGGTCTTGACCAGATTGAGCCAGGTTTCGCAATGTTTAATGGCGGTGGCCTCGAGATGTTTGTACCGCATGGATTGGTACGAGGCCGTCATCACGAAAACAAAAATTGACGCAAGTAGCGCAAAACCGGCAAGATAATGACCGCGGGCCATATTGGTCGCGTGAAGCCGGTATAGCACGAAAGCTCCGAGAAGCGCCGAAAATACCGGCAGTGATAGGAGTTTCGGGTTGCAGACGGCGAGAACAATGCACAGCAGCGAAAACATAAACGCCAGGAATGCCATGATCGAAAACGGGTTGTAGTCCTCCGGTGTGGTAAAAGTGTCGTTAGAAAACTGTACTTTGTTCATTGCAATTCTCACACGGTCAAAATGTTATTCATCCTTTTTGACTCGCAGACCTTTCTCGTTCGAAAGTAATTCTCGCCTTAAATGATACGTGAAAATGTAATTGGCGTGGGGATCAAAGACTCTTTTGTTTTGACCTTCGTCATCAGCGTGGTCATCAAGACCGTATGGATCAAGCACCCCGGAGTCTTGAACTTCTGATAATGCTCCGCGAGAGCGACTTTGTACGAATGCCAGCCAATATCGATCAGGACCAATCCCCAGAGTTCGGTCTTCCACATTTTTTTGGAAAGAATTTGGAGGCAAGGGTGCGAGGTGAAGTGAAAAACAGGCAAAGCACACAAAACAACATGCCAGCCAGACCGAGAGAATCGATCGGCCAGTCATCTCAGTCCAAAAATCGAATTTCAATCGATAGGACGATAACAACTCGGTCAGCCCGCGTAGTACGACGAATGACAATATAAAAATCAGCCACAGGGCCAGGAAGTCGACCAGGTAAGTAAAGGAAGGCATCATATCGTCCAGACGCGATGCAACGGGCTCAAAAAAACTGCTGGCCAACATCGCGGCGAGCAGGAAATTGACGAGCGTGAGCAGGTTGCTCCAAAGCCCCATCCACCAGGTACTGGCAATGACAATGAAGAACGTCAGGATAATGATTAGCGAAATCATGGATTGGCAGGCCTCTTGCAATTCGTAGTTAGGCTTTGAGGACGCGCTGAAGTTCTTCCAGCGACGTAATCCCTTTGGCAACCAAAACGACACCCTCTTCACGCATCGAGATATGCTTATGTTTACGGACTTCAGCGGCCAATTGGTTCAGATTTGGTGATTTAAGCAACAACTCGCGGATCGAATCATTGAGCTTTAGCATTTCAAAAATTCCTGTTCGCTCGAAGTAACCGATTCCGTGGCAATGCGTGCACATTTCAATTTCTTTTCCATCTTCATCGACCATTTCGGGTTGGTAGATGAAAGGCCGGTAAATCTGATTGACTCGTCCCGGTGGAATTCCCAGTTTTTGCAGCAACATTGGGTTTGGTCGGAAAGCGACACGACATTCTTCGCAAAGTTTGCGAATCATTCGCATGGCGACAACCGTCGTCAAGGATTCTAACAGTTTCTGATGATCTGACTTTAACAACATCAAACGCATGAGCCCATCAAGTGCGTTTTTGCCATAGGCCCGGGCCATCACGGGAAGGTCCTCCCGAACCGTAAGATCGCAAATCTGGTCGAGGATTTTTCCGTTGGGGACCTCGGCAAAGGCAATAAAATTTGGCTCGCGCAACAAGAGTTGTGGCATTCGGGTGAACGCGGTTTCTCCAAGCGATTCATCGTAGGTTTCCGAAGCGACGTTGATGACTTCGGGCTCAACGCGAGATACTTCTTCAAGGACGTAGTAATCACGGGTATATTGGTCGGCCGCCGAAAAAACGCCTCGCCAGGTTGCGGTGTAGCCTTCACCCGGCATTGCGCAAACAAGTGTCAAACCGCCTTTGGTTTGTTCCAGTACACTTGCCAGTTGATCTTTCATGCTGGTCCGCATGCCGAGGTCTTCAATGTTTTCAAGCTTGGGCCGCGGGACGTCAATATAAATTGCAACACGCTCGCCCGTGCGTACGCCTTGAGAAATAATGCGACAGGGGGTTTTGCGCTTGAGGTAGTTCGCTCGAAACTCACCTTCTTGCCTCGCGCGACGTTCCCGGTATTCCAGGCCAGCCAACTGTTTCAGCGCTGCCAACATGTAATCGCCCGACTCTCGATCCATCGGAGCCATCGAGTGCCAGATCCCGTCAATCTGAAAACGGATATTCACCTGGTTAGGTGTGAAGTCCAAGACGGTCAGGTCAGAACGCTTTTCAATTGCATCGGCGATCAGGTTGGTGAGCGTCGGAAATCCGGGCGAAGGCAGTACCAACTCGAGGTTGGTCTCTTTCTGCTCTGGCGTTTCGCCTCCGGCAACAAATTCGATCGGAGGAGTGTCTTCGTTAATGGCCATACTGACGTGCGGATCTAAGAGGTTACGTTTGTGTTACGATTGTTATGGAAGTGAGCCAATGCATTACGATTTTAGTACCCTTTGGACTTCCGCGATTGATGTTAGTCCAAGCAATACCAGTTTGTAGCCTTCGCCGATCAAGGACGTCTTGCCCTCCGCCCGAGCGGACTGTTCAATTGCCTCGGCGGTTGGCTGTTTCATCAGGACTTGCCGCAGATTGTCGGTAATTTCCAACAATTCAAAGACTGCGATTCTGCCAACATAACCGATTCCGTTACAAACGTTACAGGTAGGGAATTCGATTGGCTTTCCTTTTTCGTCGACTCGTTGATCGGGTGGCGGCAATTTGTATTGAGTAAACACGGTTGTTTGTTCTCGCGGATCGCCGCCGAGCTGTTTGATGATTTGCGGCTGAACCTGAACTTCGACTTTGCAATCGTCGCACAATCGCCGCAACAGCCTCTGATTGGTAACGGCCGTAACGGCTTGGGCAAATTGTTGCCGGTTTTTGCTCAACGAGTACAACCGCAGCAATGCTTCCGCGGCTGATTGAGCTTGTACCTGGCAAAAGACCGAACGGTCTTGTGTGATCGCCTCAAACGTCAATGCATCCATAGATTCGGAGTTAACAACGTCGGGAACAACCAGGCAATCGGGTTGGGTGAGCAAGACGGCTTTTAAAATGCTGATCGGTGATTGGCCTTCAGCCATATTGAAACGATGCTGGGTGATGTTTTCCATGTCGTTTTCGATGTTGTGGACATCCACGAGACCTACACAGTCACGCGTAATTCGATCGGAGTTGTCCAATGCAGCTTGCCAGGTTGAGGTTAGACCGCCCATGGGCAACGCTGAAATGATCGTAAGTCCCGGAGCATTCATGAATTCGGCCAGCCGTTTCGACATTTCTGGCCACATCCCAAGCTGAATGATCGTCAATTGATTTTTCACCTTTCGATGAAACTTCATTTGAACTCGTTCACCCGTTTGCGTGCCTTGCGTCAGCACTTCGAGGTCGCATTTATGATTCGGTGAGATTGCGCGAAAAACGCCTTGTTGTGCCGAACGTCGATCTTGCGGATTCAGCCCGGCCAGAT
>CAMYNE010000114.1 GCA_947259675.1 uncultured Pirellulaceae bacterium | reverse complement strand
TTGTCTGACTGAATGCCCGAGTCGAGTTCGATTTTCATTAATCTTTTTTCGTGAACACCGCGTGCCTGGGCTAACAAAAATACGCTCAGAGGAAGTATTCGTACTCGCCAAAAGGTAGTAACATGCTGTGACGCAATTCAGGTTTACGTCGTGGCGGCAAAAAGACGTGTCGGTCAACAGATTCCAATCAAGTCCGACGTTTCAGCGGGCCTGCAAACGTAATTCCTCTAGGTGCAACATTACTCAAGCCTTCAAGCCAAGAACGGAATATGCTCGCACTGTTTTCGTTGACGTTATTCGTTAGCGCGATTTTGCTGTTTTCAGTGCAGCCCATGGTCGGCAAAATGATCCTCCCGGTATACGGTGGGACTCCGGCGGTTTGGAATTGCTGTATGGTTTTCTTTCAAGCCATGCTATTAGCTGGATACGCATATTCACATGTCACATCCTCTTGGATGGGCCCACGCCGACAGGCTGCAATCCATTTATTGGTACTCTTGCTGCCGTTTTTCGTGTTGCCAATTGCGTTTTCCGGTATCGCGCCACCGACAGAACTGTCGCCTAGCTTTTGGCTGTTGGGCCAATTGTTCCTGTCTGTTGGGTTGCCGTTTTTCGTGATCTCGACCAGCGCACCATTGTTACAACATTGGTTTGCATCGATTGGGCACAAACACTCAAGCGATCCATATTTTCTATATGGTGCAAGTAACCTCGGTAGCTTGATTGCTTTGCTGGGTTATCCGCTGCTCATTGAACCGTTTTTTCCACTGTTTCGGCAAAGCAACTTGTGGACCGGTGTGTACGGGGTGTTGGTTTTGCTCGCTTACGTATGTGCAGGATCCATGTGGCGGGCAAATAAAGTGAAATTAGCGTCTCCATCGGCAAGGGCTGAAAATCTCGATCTGCTCGTAGACCAATCACACGAGGCTTCAGTCGTTCTTTTAAACAATGGCCCGCAATCCGAGGTGACGCTCGGTCGCAGGTTGCACTGGCTCGCATGTTCGTTCGTACCGTCCAGCCTGATGCTGGGTGTGACGACGTATATAACTTCCGACATTGCCTCCATGCCGTTATTGTGGGTCGTTCCGTTGGCGTTGTATCTCTTGACGTTTGTATTAGTCTTTGCGCGTAGACAACTGATTTCGCAAGCGTTCATTTCCAGGGCATTGCCGTTTCTCCTGTTGCCGCTGGTTTCCGTGCTCTTTCGCGAATTGGAAATGAAGTGGTTACTGGTCCCAATCCATTTGCTCGTATTTTTCGCACTGGCCATGCTTTGTCACGGCGAACTGGCAAAAAACCGTCCGCGCACGACTCATTTGACCGAGTTCTATCTTTGGATGAGCATCGGCGGCGTGTTGGGCGGTGCGTTCAACGCTTTGATCGCGCCCGCAATTTTTAATTCGGTAGCTGAATATCCGCTGATGTTGGTTATTGCATGTTTGTTGCGCCCAAAACTGAAGTCAGACGACAAACGATTTGCGCTGATGGATTTCGTATGGCCGTTGGGTTTGGCAGTGGTCGCCGGCCTAACAGTCTTGGCCGTCGAAGTCATGGCGTCCACCAACGAGACGATAAATTTCGGGATCGTATTCGCCGTCCCAGCGCTCATATGTTTCGCGTTTAAGGATCGCCCTATCCGATTCGGGTTAGGCTACGGAATCGGTATGTTGACGTTTGCAGCATACTTTCATCACCAGCAAGGCGACCAGCTGTACGCGAAACTAGGGTTTTTCGGCGTGAATCGAGTTGTCATCGATCCTGGAAACAATTTTCATTTACTCATTCACGGACGAACGTTGCATGGCCGCCAGCGAATTTTTCCTCAACGGACCGAGGAACCGCTGGCCTACTATCACCGCAAAGGGCCTTTGGGCGATGTTTTCAATGCATTGGATGGCGATTCGACCAAGGATCGCGTAGCCGTTATCGGATTAGGTGTGGGTGCCACGGCAGCCTACGCCAAACCTGGGCAACACTTCGTTTTTTTTGAAATCGATCCTGTCGTTCGCGACATTGCAAGCAACCCGGACTATTTCACCTTCCTGGAAAAGTGTCATGGCGAGGTCGAAGTTGTGTTAGGTGATGCGCGGATTCAGTTGGCCAAGCAGCCGAACGACCAATTCGGTTTGCTCGTAATTGATGCCTTCAGTTCGGACGCGATTCCGACACACCTGTTGACGCAGGAAGCCCTGCAACTCTATCTCCGGAAACTCCACCCCAACGGCATGATGGCATTCAACATTTCCAACAACTATCTGGACCTGGAACCGATGTTGGCTCGGCTGGCCGCGGAGGAACAACTGGTTTGCCGGTACCGTTTTGATTTGATTACAAAGGCAGAACATGCCGAAGGGATGAACCCGTCACAATATCTGGTGATCGCGCGGCGGGAGGAAGACCTGGGTTCGCTGATTGGTAATTCCGAATGGTCGCAGCCTGTCATTCGTGAGGACCTCAAAGTTTGGACGGATGACTATTCGAATATTTTAAGCTTGATGCGGTGGTGACAAATGGTATCGAGAAACAATTCTGAAGATGAAATCAGGCGGAATCGTTGTCGTCTGTCTCTTTTGGTTCTGGCGATTGCTTGAGAAGATTGATAAATGGCAGCGTATACATGGTAAGGTAGCTCTTGTATTGGTGCTCAGTACCATCGCCTAACCCAATCTCCAACTCTTCTTCTTGTTTTGGTAAATAGAATGTACCGAAGAGAATATCCCAAATTGGTAATTGAAAGGCAAAGTTTTTGTCGATGTGTTTTGGCTTGCAGCTGTGATGGATTTGATGATGGGCCGGGCAGCCAAAAATAAAGGCCAATATCCCAGGCCAACGTAACCAAATATGTGAATGGCGGAGATGGAATCCAAAGAAATTAAACGAAAACGCGGTGATGCCGATGCCGAGCAAAGGGGTAAACAATTCCGCTGGAGTGACACTGAAGAAAAAAGCAAACGCTCCATTCACAACGCCTAGCGAAATTCCCGTTGTAATTGCGTAGGAAATATTATCAATCGGATGTTCTCGATAATTGCTCAGAGGATGCAATACTTCCGCCGAATGGTGAATCTTATGAAACTCCCACAAGATCGGGATTTTGTGTTGAAAGTAATGCGTGAAAAAGGAACTGAAATCCACCACAATAAGCGACACGATCGTATACGAGATCACAAGAAAAATATGATCCGCGGGAAACGTGTACATGGATTTTGTTCCAATGCTGTTTTGCAATACCGTCGTGATTGCAAAATGTGACAAGACAGCAAATATCCCCATGAAGTCTGTATACAGCCATAACCGCAAAATTTGATGAGGAATGAAATATCGAACATCAACCCACGCGGATGGATGCTGCCAGACTTTTTTTGGAAACACAAACGCAAACAAGCCTTTGATGAAGCCGCGCCCTGCTTCTTTGTCTTCCTTGTAATTTGGCGAATAGCAATAAACTCCGATCGCAAACGCGAACGAACTCAGTAGATAAAGATAAAATAGTCGTTGATCGGGGAGTATTGGATAGCTGAGGACTTTGAGAACATGTTTTCCAAAGCTGTATGAAATCTGTTCCACCCATTCCATGACGCACCTTGTCTGCAGAGAAGGATATTGTTGAGTCTTCTGCCTAATCTCGTAAGTTCGATGGAGTCAAAAGGAGACTATCCGCAATCATTCGAAAATGGAAGTTTAAGACATAGCCCGCGCAAACGATAGTTCTACAACGAGGGTGTGCAAAGCTGGAGCAATTCGGAGTCAGAATTTGAATTTCCAGGGGGAACGTCACTAAGGATCGTGCATGCACGTTGGTTTGGAAAAAATGGAATCTTCGCAGGAGGATATGAAAAGGGACTCAGTTCTCACGGCAGGAACAATCCGTCAAATCAGCCCCAACGTGTGCAGTTTTTTGTAGAAAGCTGCACGACTGATCCCCATTTCTTCTGCTGCGCGAGTCCGATTGAAGTTGGTTTTTTCTAACGCTTGATAGACCCTTGTGATTTCCTGCTGTTTTTTTTCCGTAGGGCTATCGATCTTTTCGTTCGGGTTAGTGTACCTCTTATCCAAAACTCCATTGATTCTGTTACTGATTTGAGCCTCTTTGCGATTGCGATCGGGTCGTATCCGTGAGGGAATGTCATCCATCTCAATCGTCCCATTTTCGCAACACATTAAAGCGTGTTCGATGCAGTTCTTCAGTTCCCTGAGGTTACCAGGCCAATCATACGCGCACATCCAGTTTTCGACTTCTGTTGAAAAACGCGGAACTTGACGTTGATGTTTCTGGGCCAGTTCTGCGGCAAAAAGACGGGCAAACCGGAGGATTTCACTTCGTCGTTCTCGGAGGCTCGTTATTTCAAGTTCGAAAACACTCAGGCGATGAAACAGATCTGACCGGAAAACACCTGGTTGGACCAACGAATCAATGGGCTTGTTGGTCGCTGCCAGAATTCGTGCCTGAACGACTTGAGTCTGGTTGGACCCTAACGGATGAAATGCGCGTTCTTCAACGACATGCAACAGTTTGGCCTGTGCCGTGAGCGGCAATGCATCGATTTCATCCAGGAGAATAGTTCCTTTTTTTACAAAAGCGAATTTTCCGATCCGATTGGTGTCAGCACCCGTGAAAGTGCCCTTGGCGTGTCCAAATAGTTCGCTTTCAATCAAGTTTTCAGGAATGGCAGCGCAGTTAATCGCCACAAATGGTTGGTCACACCGTTTTGACAAGCGGTGAATTTGTTTCGCGACGTGGGTTTTTCCGACGCCGGTTTCACCGGTAATCATCACGTTGGCATCGATACTCGCGAGAACCTGAATTTGTTTTAAAAACTCCGTTGAGAGAACTTCTGTTTGTTCTGAATGCAAGTCGCGGAGCCGAATCAACTTCGTTTTGACACCAATTGCCTCGACCAAATATCGAATCCGCTGCCGATTGATGGGCCGATCAAGACATTCCAGAGCCCCGGCTTTTAGCAAACGAACTTTGCGTTCCAAGCCGATGTGTTGACCGATGACGATCACCGGCAAAGATTGTTTCGTATTTGCGAGCTTGGTTACCAACGATGACACGAGCCCAAGCTCGATTTCGTCGACGACATGACAAAAGATGAAATCAAAATGGGTGTAGTCGATTTTGTCGGTAGTCGTCCAATCCGAATGACGATGGCAGGTGTGGTCGCCTATTGTGTCTATTAGCTCACTAAGAGAGCTAGTGAATCCCGGATCTTGACCTATTACGAGTCCTTGCATGACCTTCTCGCAATCTATGGAAGCAATCTCTTCAACGTTGCGTAAACGTTGTTGGTGAAAATCTAGTATTTGCCGGGTCCGCGAACTTGCCCCAGAACTGTTCCAGATTTATGTGGAAGGATGCTGGATGGTGGTGACTGTTTTGAATGTTTGTAAATACTATCAACCGTGACCATTTTAACAGCTTAATCGTTAAAGTCACGACAAAAATGGTCGAAGAAATTTCCGATTTTTTCTCTTTCACGCAGATTTCGGAACTCATCGAATTCCATCAAAAAAAAGAGTGGGATCTGATCATTTGGTAGGTAGGTAGTACGCATCGGCCAAAACTTATTTTGGTTTGCCGCTCCCAGATTGTAGACAGTACCGAAACAAAGGACGGACATGACGCCCGAACGGAGACCAATTAGCCCGCATTTCACAGGTATGGTGGGTCGAACTCGCACAACAACTAGGTGCGTCGTCGCAAACACGATTGTTTGAAATAACAAATTGTATTCTGTTCGAAAAGAACCTAAAGCGAGTGTAGACCCACCAGCGTCACCGTTTGCTAGAAGCCACCCTACAGCCTGTGATAAATGCGGGTTAGTCAAACGCTTCCTTGTGCTTTTTGGCGACTTGAGATTCGATTGCCCCCCGAAAAGGCAAAGCGGCGAAGGGCAGCGTCCCGACCACGGTCACTTGAGTCTCGCAAGTGACCATTTGGCCGGAAACTTTAAATCCAAGAGCCCTGAAAGAAAAACTTAGATTACCATTTTCATCCCATTGTTCTTCCACTTCCGACACATGGCCATGAACCTCGCTTCTCAGACTGTCTGAAAAAGTTCGCAGTTTCAATACGGCGTCCTGGCGCGTCAATTCGTGGTCGACCGCAATGTTGAATTTTGCCATGCCGGTTTCTTTCGATTAAAATTCCATTTACCAACCGGGATGATGAGTCGATTTCTCATTCCGCTGAGACCAGACGATTACGTTCTGTTAAGGATCGGATAACTACGAGGATTCCGTCTAGACCAGGGCTTCATCCGTATCGTCGTAAGATTTTCTGTCTTCCGGATGCCACAAAGGCAATCCATCTTTGGCACGGTCCGCGAGAATGCCTATTTTTTCGTCGGATCCTGGTAATGCGACCGTCGAAATGTATTCATCTTTCTTCACCGATTGAGGCTCAAAATCCCATTGACCCTGCTTAATTGCTTCCAAAACTGATTCGCGCACAGATAGTTCCTTCTTTAAGAAAACAAGAAAACGGTTTGGCAACTCCGCCACGTCAGTCCGTCCATGTCAGGAGAATCAGTCCGTCCGAAATGAATCTACTTTCAATTTCTCCTTTTCCGAGTGTCATCAGTCCAACTGAAGCCGCACTCGGTACTCTTCTCTGTGACAATCAATATGAAAGCTTTTTCTTCGTTGTCAAGTTTTTGTTAACTTGAAAGGAATTTTTTGTTAACCGTTCCTGTTTATCAATAATCGTCACTAATTAGAG
>CAMYNE010000113.1 GCA_947259675.1 uncultured Pirellulaceae bacterium | reverse complement strand
AGCTGGCGAAGTTCCGGCATTCGATAAGTCTTCGGAATTCTGGTCAATGCCGGAACTGCGCTGCGCTTGTTCCGGCCTACTTGCTTCGGTTGATTCGCGCAGTTTATTGTTATTTTTGGTACCGATCGTATGGGTACCGGTAAAAGTCGGCTTAGCCACGTCGATCTTGGCCCAATCCGTTTTGAAGCGTTTTGCCAAGGCTTCTTCGTATGGCACCAAAGTCATCTGACGCTCTTCGTAACCAGCAACAAGTTTGGATTGCAGCTCTGAATTTTCAGTCAAAAACTGAGGTTTAAAGTCCTGATTCATCAATCGATCAACAACACCCACGCTGCGCGAAGCATCCAAAACGTGAATGACTCCGTGCTCATATTGGGGCGCGATTTTGACCGCGGTATGTCGGTCGCTGGTCGTCGCGCCGCCAACCAAAAGCGGTATCGTCACACCCGTACGCTGCATCTCCTTGGCCACGTAAATCATTTCGTCGAGACTGGGCGTAATCAAGCCCGAAAGACCGATCATGTCGACACCGTGCTGAACGGCTGCCTCAAGAATTTTGTCGCACGATACCATGACACCGAGGTCGATCACCTCGTAATTGTTGCAGCCCAGCACGACGCCGACGATGTTTTTGCCAATGTCGTGTACGTCTCCCTTGACCGTCGCCATCAGAATCTTGCCGCGGAAACTCTGACTCTTAAGTCCAGCAGCGATCTTTTCCTGTTCCATGTACGGCAAAAGATATGCGACTGCTTTTTTCATCACGCGAGCGGATTTGACAACTTGGGGCAGAAACATTTTGCCGCTTCCGAACAGGTCGCCAACGATTCCCATGCCATCCATCATGGGTCCTTCGATAATCTGGAGACAGCGATCATATTTCTGACGAGCTTCTTCGGTGTCTTCTTGGACGAACTTGTCGATTCCTTTTACGAGCGCATGCGATAAACGCTCTTCAACCGAAACGTCACGCCATTCAAGATTTTCGAAGCGGCCTTTCTTTTTCGTACCTTGTTGGACTGTTTCAGCAAACTCCAGCAGCCGATCCGTCGCGTCCGGTCGCCGGTTGAGCAAAACGTCTTCGACGCGTTCGAGCAGATCTTTCGGGATCTCTTCGTAAATCTCTAGCTGCCCGGCGTTGACAATTCCCATGTCGAGACCGGCATCAATTGCGTGATAAAGAAATGCCGCATTGATCGCTTCACGAACGACATTATTGCCACGGAAACTAAAGCTGACGTTCGACACGCCACCAGAAACTTTTGCCCCAGGACACACTTTCTTGATGTCCCTGGTCGCTGCGAAGAAGTTCACGGCATAATTATTATGCTCTTCCATTCCAGTGGCGATGGTCAAGATGTTTGGGTCGAAGATGATATCTTGCGGCGGAAAGCCAACTTTTTCGGTTAACAGATCGTAAGCTCGTTTGCAGATCCGGACTTTGTCTTCCGCCTCAACTGCTTGCCCTGTTTCGTCGAACGCCATCACGACCGTCGCCGCACCGTAGCGTCGAATGAGTTTGGCCTTATGAAGAAAGTCTTCTTCACCTTCTTTGAGACTGATCGAGTTTACGATCGCTTTGCCCTGGGTCGCCCGCAAACCAGCTTCAATCACTGTCCATTTCGAACTGTCAATCATGACAGGCACGGCACTGATATCCGATTCACCGGCGATCAGCCGCAAGTACCTGGTCATCGCGGCTTCGCCGTCAAGCAAAGCATCGTCCATGTTGATGTCGATCACCGCCGCGCCACCTTCGACTTGATCGCGGGCGACTTCAACGGCTTCTTCAAAATGCTCTTCGCGAATCAGGCGGGCAAATTTGCGAGAGCCAGTCACATTGGTCCGTTCGCCGACCATCAGGAAGTTTGATTCCGGACGCAGTGTTAAGGGCCGCGAACCGGAAAGCCGTGTCCAAGGCTCAACCACTCGGCGTTGATGCGGTTTACAGTTGCGAACTCGATCAGAAATGGCTTTGATATGTTCGGGAGTCGTGCCACAACAGCCCCCAAGGATGTTGACCCATCCTTCGTCAGCCCATTGGCCAACCATTTCAGCCATCCTGGCAGGGGATAGGTCAAACTCGCCCATCTCGTTTGGCAGGCCAGCGTTCGGATGCGCACTAATGTAGGGCGTCGCGATTTTGGAAAGCTCTTCCAAGTGCGTTCTCATGATACTCGGGCCCAGCGCGCAGTTCATGCCAACGCTGATCATTGGAAAATGAGCTATCGAATTCCAGAACGCTTCAACCAATTGTCCCGATACAAAGGTGCTTCCCGATTCCGCGAAAGTTCCCGAAACCATGACGGGCACAATGTTGCCCGATTCTTCGAAATAGCGGGAAATCGCAAACAGGCAGGCTTTCAAATTCAGCGTGTCGATCACTGTTTCTGGCAACAGGATATCCACACCGCCTTCGACCAGAGCTTTGGCTTGAACGTAATACGATGCTTCCATTTCTTCGAAGGTAATCGCACGAAACGCCGCGTCATCGACCTTGGTTGAAATCGCCGTCTGCTGGGAAGTCGGCCCCATTGATCCGGCGACAAATCTCGGTTGATGAGGCGTCCGCTCCGTATACTCCATCGCCGCTTTCTTGGCGTTTGCGGCTGCCGCAAGATTGATATCTCGAACCACGTCTTCTGGCAGGTCGAAATCTAACAGACCAACAGGGCTCGCATTAAACGTGTTGGTCGTAATGATATCCGAGCCGGCTTCCAGGTATTGCCGATGTATTTCAACGATCGCATCCGGATTGGTAAGTCCGAAGATGTCCGTGCAGTTTTTGAGATCCTTGTGCCAATTTCGAAACCGTTCACCACGAACCTCTTCTTCGGTCAAGCCGAGACCGTAAATCATCGAACCCATAGCGCCATCGAGAATCAGAATTTCTTTCTCGAGTCGCTCAAGGAACATCTCTTGCGTATTGATTTCGTTAGCAACCGACACTTGATTCTAAAGCTCGAAATGAAACGTGTGGACTCAGAATATCGTCGCGAAAAACAACGAAAACACTAGCTGCAGCGCTCCCGAGAAAGTTAAACCTTAACGAATAAGTCGCCTTTGACACCAGAATTAACTTTCTACTTTATCCCGCACTCAAGAACGCCACAATGCGAACCGATTCAATGAATAAGGCCTATCTTCTCACGAAAAAACAGGTTGCGTCCATGAATTCAAGTATAGTTGTTCAAACGTCCGGAATCACCGGAACCCAAGGCAACGTTTTGACCGCGTTATCGGTTCCTAATGCACAGGATTCCGCCAGCGTTGTTGTTCGTCTCGAAGAGAAGTACGGTAACAAAAACCTGAGAATAGACTCGGGCCATGACTCGCAGCCGCGGGCCCATCTGCGAGCCGAGAAATTCCGAAGTTATACCGAATGGCTATCCAGTCATGTGAACAGCCCTTCGTCGGAAATTGCCCGAGTTTCGAAGACAAACCTGACTCAACTCGCATCACCTCAAGTCATCGCGACATCGCGTCCAGACAACCCTGCTTATGCTGATCCGAGCATTCTAGCGACGACTGACCCACGTTTGTTAGCCAGCAAGACACAAACAACCGATGTAGGGCCGGTAAATCTCAAAGAAATCCGGTCGGCTGGAGACACGGTCGACATGTCAATTCCGGTCGACAACTCGATCCTTGATCTCGGTCGATTGACACGAATCGACGAAGCCCACTCGACGCAATCGTTGGTCAAGCCAAAAGGTCGTCGAAACCGTCGCGCCAGCACCCAAAAAACCATCGTCGTGAAACCCTCCAGAATCGAGCGACCGCAGGCGCACTCAGTGCTTCCGACGACTCCGCACGTCGCTCCGCCAGCAACAATAAAAGTCGTAACTCCCGAGTTCGCAAAGTCACATCAAGTTCCTTCGGCTCACGTCCCCGTGTCCGTCGTTTCATGGGAGGTTGCCGATTTCACGTGGCCTGCAATTGTCGACAACCTGGGACGAGCCGAAACCCAGGCAGCTGGGATTCTTGCCGACGCAGCCATGCAGGTTCTAGGTTCATCTGAGCAGCGATTGGCCGTTGTCGGTTCTGGAAGAGGACCCGGAACAACGACGATTGCCATGTATCTGTCAAAAATTCTGGCAGCGCGACAAAAGAGCGTTTTGTTAATTGACGCAGATCTCTCCAAGCCTGATTTGACAAGTAGGCTTGGCATTCCAACCGAACTCAATTGGCTCGACACGGTCAAAGGAAATAGCACAGCGTGCAGTTCGATCATTCGTTCGGTCTCGACTGGCATATGCGTAATGCCAGTCCAAAAAATGGCAACGCGAGTGGCTTGGCCAAGGTTCGTTTACGATTGTTTGAGTGAAATTGTGAACGAAGTCCGATCAAATTTCGACGTTGTCTTGATCGACATCGGCCCGACCAGTCAATTCGTGCGCGAACTCAGTCGCCCCAATCTGCTGGTCGATGCGGCAATGCTGGTGCACAATGTACGAGTACCAGATCATTCCACGTTCGTTCGTAACCAAAACGAGCTAAGTTCGTTTGGGATCAAAAGGCTTGTCGTTGCCGAAAACTTCTCCACAGGCGCTGTCTGAAGATACTGAAACCCTCGCCATACCAAGCGGCGCAACACGCGGTTTCTTGACGAAGGACAGACTCCTTCCTACGATCTGCTGGGCATATGCGCTGGTTGCGTTTGTTGTCGCCGCAATCATCCGGTTCGCCGTCACTGGCGAATCGCTCTGGGTCGACGAACTGCATAGCTCTTGGGTCGTCGACGGAAGTTTCTGGCAGGTTGCTCCTCGGGCCACGATCGGCAATCAATCGCCGCTTTATTTCTGGCTGATTTGGCTGATCGTCAAAATGATTGGCATGAGTGAGTTCAGCCTTCGACTCCTTTCAATGCTAACAGGTCTGCTTTTGTTCATCGCTTGTGCATGGAGCACGTGGAGTTGGACGCGAAGCTCGCTGGCCGTCATCGCAGTGTCTTCCATCCTGGCCATCGATCCAATCATGGTTTTTTATGCGACGGAGGCTAGACCCTACGCGCTGGTTCAAATCCTGGGCTTATTTCAGATTTTGGTATTTTGGAAATATTGGCAATCGGAAATTGATGAACGCCGCCAGTTTTCGATTTTCATCACGGCCAGCTTGATTGTTATTTCTGCGCTACTTTTTTACGTGCACTACACATCCATCCTGCTTTTTCTGGCCGAAGCAACATTTGTGATCGCAAATCTTTTAACGGGACTCGTCTTGAAGTTAGTCGCTACCCAATCGGGCGCGGCATCGAGTTTGGCTAGAGTCAGGTGGACGGCCGTGTCTCTTCGCCTGATTCCAGTCGTTCTAGCCGGGGGCGTATTGGCCTTGCCGGCATTTTCAAGCTTGAGTGACATCTGGGAACGCAAAAACAACTGGTTGAGTGTCTCTTCCATCGAACAGCTATGGGTGGAGCACGTACCATCATGGTTGATTCTGATTTTTTTGCCGCTATTAGCAGTCATTGTTTACTCGCTTTTTAAGCGAACGAATCCCAAAGCCGATTTGCCTTCCCAAAAATCGTTGCTGATCTTGTTAGCGACATGTGCAATTGGGCCAGCCGTGTTCGCCATCGCGGCGGACTATTATCAGCTGGCACCGTTAGCACTCTCTCGGTATGTCGTCGTGGGCATGGTCGCCATGATCTTGTTTGTCGGGGTTGTAATTGGCCGGTTTCAAACAAAGACAGAACGATTCTTGTTCACGGTGCTAATCCTTGGTTTGCTAGTTTGGCAAAATCCTATTGCACAACAAGTCTTTGCCAATGGTAAATTGCCTCGTTTTCGTCATGAAAACTGGCAAGAGTCAATTGCACAGATCAATCAGCGGATTGAGGATTGTCAGTTGCCGGTGTTTCAGTTCGCCAACATTCTTGAAGATGTAGATTCCCACACCAATCTCGATCTAGAGCTTCAAGATTATCTGCTTTTTCCTGTGCGTGGCCTGTACAAGGTTGAAGAGACTGACCGTCAGATATTCGCGATGCCGTCATTGGCGGAAAAGCCTTTTTCTGAATCGCACCTGAAGTTGGCGAGAGGACAACGAGGTGCATGGTTATTGATTCGGGCAACGAGAAACCATGCGAACCAAATCGTTGCCTCATTTGCAAGCGCCGTGGAAAGCAAAATCAAGATAGACGAGTTTTCGTCGCCCGATAGTGATGTAATTCTAGTTCTCGTGACAATTCAATGAGCTCTCTGCACATCCTTCAGATTATGCAGCTTCGACATGAAGGGTCGAGTGAGTCGTATTGGCCAGATGCCGCTCACGCTCGGTCAGCGAAATCGATCGGCCTCGCGCGGCCTCAGTTATTTCAAGCTTTCCTTCACGGGCGAGCCAGCCTACGGCTTGGACAACGGTATCGCGAGGAGCGTCAATCGAACGAGTCAGTTTTGTGATCGATGTCGATTCAACTTCGGCCAAAGCCCTCCAAACTTGACCAGCAACTTCACCAATCTGCCCAATGCAATCACTGCTATTTGTAGATCCCATTTTCAACTCCGTTTGGTTTCGGCATTCAAGACACTCAAAACAGCCAAAATCATCTTCAAATCAAATCGAATGATAAACTGTTTCACGCCATTGCTCAATTTCGACAAGGGAAACTTGAAATGGGCGTGTTTCATAAGCCAGGACAATATCAACGGCAAATGAAGCCCGGACTTAAAATGGCCTGTTGATACAAAACCGTTCTCCAGTTCTGCCAACCTCCCCATATACGGGAAACCATCATAGGTGCCGGGTCGAAGGCCGGCCCATGCTTTCACAAACGTCCGCTGACAAAGCTCCGGAATTAGGCTATTTGCGAAACATTTGAGTTCTTCGATCGCAGGCTCGGTTGTGGTTTTATCGAACCCGACTTCTTCAATCGTTGCCCCGACAAGGACATGCCCATCACGCCGCGGTACAATGTATCGGGAACCTTCGTAGATGATGGGTTCAAAAAGCTGCTTTTCAAGCTTGTACAGCAACATCTGGCCCCGTACAGGCACCATTGGCAATAAAATATTCTGTGATGCTAGCAATTCCTGCGTCCAGGCTCCTGCGCAAAAACAAAAATTCCGCCCTTCGATCTTGTGCTCGCCTGCTGTGACGGTCCGAATCTTGGTCCCCGTGGAAGCGATCGTTACCAATCGAGCCTCGACAACAAATTCAACACCAAGATTCCGACAACCCTTTTGCAGTGATTTGAGATGCGCCGGATTCTCAACCTGAGCCTCGTCGGGAGTCCAAAACACCCGCTTGGGCATCGTTTCTGCGGGCAAATTCGCACAGGGCCTTACACGACGAAATAGCTCGTTATGGGAGATCTCGCCAATCTCGATTTCATAGTCGCGCCATTCATCCACGATTCCGTTGAGTGCAGCAACTTCACCTGGCGATCGAGCCAGATAAAGGCC
>CAMYNE010000112.1 GCA_947259675.1 uncultured Pirellulaceae bacterium | reverse complement strand
TGGGCCAACGTCGTAATGTCGGAAATCGCGGCCAAGCTGTTGGTGGATGTTTACGGAGTGGAAGGTTCTTCAATCCATGTAATTCCGCATGGTGTCCCCAACGTTGTTCGGAATTGCGAAGCTCGGTCAGGCACTTAACCGTTTTTTTTTGGCTCAGCATTTGCACTCCCTGTCAGGCAACGTGAATTGGTTGGATAGCGCGCCGTTTCGGTCGCAGCGAATGGACTACTGTGCAATTACGCACAGTAGGTACCCACCCATAGAAGAAGATTCTGAGACGGTTGGGTGAAAACAACACCTAAGAGCTGACCGATCAACTCAACGTTTTCAAACTCAGTGTAAAGCATGTTCAGGAGAGTTGAATGAACATTCTGCTAGTTTCGCCCCAATCGCCTGATACGTTTTGGAGTTATAAACATGCGCTCAAGTTCATTTCCAAACGCGCAGCGTTCCCTCCACTTGGCCTGTTGACTGTGGCGGGAATGCTTCCATCGTCGTGGAATCTCAGGCTTGTCGATTTGAACGTATCTCCCTTGCGAGACTGGCAAATCCGTTGGGCGGATTATGTGATGATCAGCGGCATGATCGTTCACAAGGATTCGGTTCGTGAAATTATCAAGCGCTGCAAATCATTCAGCCGGACGTTGATTGGCGGCGGACCTTTGTTCACCACCGGACATGAAGAATTTGGTTCGGAACTGCATTATGTTTTGGGCGAAGCCGAGAACCTGATGCCTGATTTGGTCGCCGACATGCGGACCGGCCGCCTCCGTCCGTATTATCAGTCCACGACGCGACCGGACATATCACGAACACCGATCCCTCGCTGGGACCTGATCAACACGAGACACTACGCGGCCCTGTCACTCCAATTTTCGCGGGGCTGTCCTTACAATTGCGAATTTTGTGACATCATCATCATGAACGGCCGCAGACCTCGAACCAAAAGTACGCCGCAGATGCTGGCTGAATTGGACGCGATTCAATCCACCGGATGGAAAGGTTCGGTCTTTGTCGTCGACGACAACTTCATTGGAAACAAGACTCGTGCAAAGGATCTTTTGCGCGCGATGATTGACTGGCGTCAACGGACGGGTTCCCGAATTCAATTTCTCACCGAAGCGTCAGTCAATTTGGCGGACGATGCCCAACTGCTGAATCTGATGAGTCGGGCCGGATTCAAAAAAGTGTTTTTGGGAATCGAGACACCGGTTAATTCCAGTCTGGTCGAATGCAAGAAAGTCCAGAATTCCCGCCGCGATCTTGGCCAATCGGTGCAGATCATTCAACGCGCGGGATTAGAAGTGATGGGCGGATTCATTGTGGGCTTTGACAATGATCCACGAGACATCTTTCAACGACAGTTCGACTTTATTCAGCAGACTGGCATTGTCACCGCGATGGTCGGTTTGTTGACGGCGCTACCCCAAACGCAATTGTACAATCGGCTGATTAAGGAAGGGCGGTTGAGGGCGACTAGTAGCGGCAACAACACCCAGGCGCTGCTGAATTTTGTTCCGGTCTTGGACAGAAATTTTCTTCTCTCAGGCTATCGGCGGCTCATGCAGACTTTGTATGAACCCAACTCGTACTATCAAAGAATTCTCACATTTCTCAGCGAATACCGGCCACAGGGGCCAACTGCCAAACTATCGTTGCTTGAGTTGAAAGCATTTATCAAATCGCTATGGTTGATGGGAGTGTGCCACAAAGGCCGCAGGGCTTATTGGCGGTTCTTTGCCACGACCCTCATACGATATCCACGCCACATTTCGTTGGCTATGACGCTGGCCATTCACGGACATCATTTTCGGCTTGTCGCGGCGCGGCTATGATACAAAGTAAGGCAAGCTTGAAAACAGTCTCGTTCGAAATTTGAAAAAATGTACGGACATTTTCAGCCGTGGCCGATTGGTCCATCGAGACAGCGTAGGTCGGCTCAGGCGACCCAATCAAACGCGGAAAGTCTTAACGGAAGGCTGGCGAATCGGTGAGTGGCCCTACAACAGACCCTTGCAGCTGGAGGAAAGACCGATATGCGTATCGATAGTGATCCAAAGCTCGACTTCGACGATGTGCTGATTCGTCCAAAGCGATCCGAGGCACCCAGCCGATCAGCTATCGACCTTGAGCGGAAACACAAGTTCCTCAACAGTGGTGCGACGTGGAAGGGAGTCCCTCTAGTCGCTTCGAACATGGACACCGTCGGGACGATGGCCATGGCCAAGGTGCTTGGCCCGGAGATGATGGTCTGCCTCCATAAGTATTACTCAGACGAAGACCTGATTGAGTTCTTTCAGAATGATCACCGCACGAGCGTTTTCTTCACGCTGGGGATCAAGGATGACGAGTTCGAGAAACTTAGAAGAGTCAAGCAACAGGCGGATGTGCGTTTTGTTTGCGTGGATGCCGCGAACGGTTACACCAGGTTCTTCGTGGAGCGAATCAAACGCATCAGGGAAGCCTTTTCCGACTTGACCATCATGGCGGGCAACGTCGCCACGCCTGATATGGTGCAGGAACTTTTGATTTCAGGCGCCGCTGACATCGTGAAAATCGGAATCGGACCTGGGAGCGTTTGTACGACTCGCACCAAGACTGCGGTCGGATACCCGCAACTTTCTGCCATCATCGAGTGCGCCGACGCCGCCCACGGACTGCGTGGGCATGTCTGCGCCGATGGGGGCTGTCGATATCCGGGAGATGTTGTGAAAGCCTTCGCAGCCGGAGCGGATTTTGTCATGCTCGGCGGCATGTTGGCTGGGCATGACGAGTGCGAAGGAGAATGGATCGAGGAGGATGGAAAGCGAGTCAGCATGAAATTCTACGGCATGTCAAGCCAGACCGCGCTAGATAAGTACGCCGGAGGCAAGAAAGATTACCGCGCTCGTGAAGGTAAAGAGGTCGTCGTTCCGCATAGGGGGCCGGTGAAGGAGACGATTCAAGAAGTTACGGGAGGCATCCGTAGCGCTTGTGCTTACGTTGGTGCTGCCCGATTGAAAGACATGTCGAAGTGTACCACCTTCGTTATCTGTCATAGGCCGCAGGCAGGAATGTTTCACCGTGAATTCGGTAATTAAGCAAAATCAATCGGAATTCCTTAGCCCAATCATTCGCGTCCGAACGTCGCCCCAAACGGATTCCACTTGCGTGCAAACAAACATCCCCCGGACCAGCTCCATCCGAGTTGTTCGGGTTTTCCAATGCGCATGATCGGTCGAAAAAATCTCCTCGATTCCGAGAAAGTCACCCGTTTTCTGAACCAAGGCAAATAACCACCGTATTTTGGATCGAGGGCCCGATTGAGCAGACCATCGTCGCTCAGCTTACCTACTTCGGTTTCATCGTCCGGAGCGATCTCTCTACCTTCTTCGCAAAACATACATCAATCAGCAATAATGCATTGTCAAAGCTAAGATTAGCCATTTCGACGCCTGCCGCGGTTGAACAAACAATAACCGTGGCCAGCGCCAAAACGGTTAAGGAGCTCGATCCCGATAATAGGCTGACAAGGCACGGAGGGACTCGACAACAACCTATTCTGATGTTTCGCTTTTGTCCGATGTGACATCTTGGTCAAAGATCTTGTCGAGATCGCTCTCGTCTTCTCCGCGCAATTCTGCCGGCACGATGAAAGGAGTTACTTTTCCGACGGCTGGCCCCAATCCCAATGGATCGGTTCCTGCAAACCACCAGACTAACATTTGAGCGACTGGAATCGCCAGTATTGCCCCCAAGATGATTTTGGTCATTTCTAAACCGCCTGAACGTGATGAATTCGATCGCGGTCGACGTACAGTCTTGGGAGTAGCTGGTGCCGCTGTCGACTCTTTGCGCGCTTCCGTAATTCGCTCAGCGATCATCACCGAGGGTTCGACATCGGTTGCAATATCAACTTCGCCGTTGTTATGGCCAACAACCTGTTTACCGGAATCTGGTGGTGACGACGGAATTTGGGCATTTTTGGATGATCTTCGCCGCCGTTTTTTGCGTTTGGCCCCTTTGCTAAGAATGGGTGAAACAGCAAATTTTTCGCCCGGTTTACGAGTGGCGGGTTGAGTTGAATTCAAATCGATGATTGACACGGGCTTTGGCGCGGGATCTTTACCGGCGAACCACGACCTTTTTTTGGGTGGGTCCACAAATTCCACAGCCGGTGCGAGTTGGTCCAGGAGCGCCCCCAACATAAAAGTCTCACCGCATCGCGGGCATTTGACCGTTGCATTAGGATTTGAGTTAACGGGAATGCGAACAAGTCCTTCGCAGGAATCGCAATTTCCCAAAATCATTTGATCAGCAGAGTTTTTATTGAGAATATCCATGATGTTTCGCTAGAGATTCAACGGAATTGTTGGCAGACAGGATAGCGTGGAGAGCAATTGGATTCCTATTGTGCGATTATAGCAAACTCGATGCCACGAAAAACAATAGCCGTTTGCGAATTGGCCTCATAATCCTCATTTTTGTCAGACCGGGTTTCAGGACCGTCATAACGCATAAATTGGTTCGAGTTTTGCTCGCAAATGAGCCATCAACGCTTGATGGGAAAGGCCTTTGCCGGTGACTTTTTCCCCCAATTCCGGAGAATTGAAACACATTCCTCGTTCATGGATCTCTCGGTTGAGCCATTTTTTCAACGGCTCAAATTCCCCGTGTTGAAAAAGTTCATCAAGGTTACCCAAATCTCTGCTCGCCGCATCAATAAACTGGCTCGCGTGGAGATTACCTAATGAGTAGGTCGGAAAGTAACCAATCAGACCCGCGCTCCAATGGATGTCTTGCAACACGCCCACTGAATCATTGTCTGGTTGGACACCTAGATACTGTTGATATTTTTCGTTCCAAGCGGTCGGCAAGTCGTCGGTATCAAGTAGTCCGTCGATGACGGCTTGTTCAAGCTGGAAACGAATAATGATGTGCAAGTCGTAAGTTGCTTCATCGGCCTCGACCCGGATTAACGATGGAGACACTTGATTGATGGCCCCAACGAACTCATCTTTATTAACGTCGCCAAGCGCGGTGGGGAACAGTTCCTGGGCCCGTGGATAAAAATAGGTCCAAAAACTTGCGGCTCGTCCAACAAGGTTTTCCCATAATCGAGACTGTGATTCGTGAATTCCAAGGCTGCAATAATGTCCTGGTGGCAATCCATAGAATTCGCTGCGGAGTCCCTGTTCGTAGATTCCATGGCCCGCTTCGTGAAGTATTCCAAAAAACGCCGAATTAAAAAATGAATCGTCGTATCGGGTCGTGATTCGAACATCGTTTGGACCCACTTCGGTACAGAACGGATGATGAGTTATGTCAAGTCGACCGCGTTCGTAATCGAACCCAATTTTGGCAGAAGCTTCGCGTCCGAATATCTCTTGTGCGGGGATTGGAAAGTTTCGTTTTAGAATCTCCGTTTTTGGTTGATTGCCGCTTTCGGAAATTTCGGCTACGAGCGGCACAAGTTCGTCTTTCAACGCGTGCAGGACAGCAGCGATTTCGCTTGTTTTTGCATAGGGTTCATACTCGTCCAGCAGTGCATCATAGCGACATTCTTCGTAACCGAGTGCATCCGCCTGTTCCTGTTTGAGTTTGAACATCTCCTTGAGACATGGGGAGAATTTTGCAAAGTCGTTTTCGCGGCGAGCTTCAACCCAGATTTGTTGGCTCAAGGCACTAGCGCGGGCAATCGCCTGAACGAGTTTGTTGGGTAGTTTTATTTGTTTTTCGTATTCACGTTTTAGCTCTCGAATCGTTGCACCATGGTCGCTCGTCGGATCTTCGGCGAGTTCAGAAGTTGACAATTCGTTCAACAATTCACCGATTCGCGGATCAGTCGCGCGTGAGTGAATCTCGCCGGCCAAAAAAGTGATCTGTTCTGCTCGAAAGGCACCCGCCTGTGAAGGAAGTTTGGTTTGCTGATCCCATTCGAGCAGTGCAACGGACGACTTCAAATACGAGTTTTGACGAACCAAGGCGACAAGTTCGTTGAGAATTTCCAATGACATTTCTTTGATCCGGACGAGTTCAAAACGCGGGCAATTATATCAAAACATATTTTCATCGCGATGGGCGACTGGGGAAGCTCGTTTACGGACAATGTCGATGATGAGATCGAGATTCTTATTATCTTGTTCAGCGATGGCCGGCGCAAGTCGAAAACTGAGCGGATAAATAGTAAGATTGTGGAATGTCCGCGTCGCTAATTGTTGACTCACAGGTAACCGTCGAAACTCCCGAAGGAGTTGATTTTCGATTTCGAACCGCCGGACCGGGGCGTCGGGGTATTGCTTTCTTGGTCGACTGGGTTGTCAAAATAGTCATTCTGATCGCCGTAGGATTCCTTTTCGGTATTTTTTCCGTGTTGGGCGAAGTGGGTGCCGGACTGGGGACGGGACTGATGCTGTTTGCCGTTTTCGCCATCAGCTGGCTCTATGGGGGTTTGTTCGAGACGATTTGGGATGGGCAAACTCCCGGTAAGCGCACTTTGCGACTGCGCGTCGTCAGAGGAAACGGAACACCGATCGGGTTTTATGAAGCGTTTGGCCGCAACCTTCTCTTGGTTGGAGACGCGTTTCCAGGTTGTTATACCGTAGGCGTATTGTCCATGCTTTGCACACAAAGGATGCAACGCTTGGGCGACCTCGTATTTGATACGATGGTCATTTATGAAAAGCGTGAGAGGGTGAATGTTGACCAAAAAGCGTTGCGCGTGGCCCCGTTGCAACGTTTGGAATGCGGCAATCGATTTGATCTGCCGGATCGAACGTTGTCCATCATTGAATCTCTGTTTGA
>CAMYNE010000111.1:8189-14986 GCA_947259675.1 uncultured Pirellulaceae bacterium | reverse complement strand
TGGGGTGAAATCGACCTTCAACCCGTCAAGCTCGACCACGAGATCACCGCTTCAGAAGTTCCCCTCAAGATCATCACCAAAAAAGACCCGTTGGCACTCGCCACGATGAGACATAGCTGTGCACATGTGATGGCGCGAGCCGTCATGCGCCTAAAGAAGGGTGTTCAACTCGCTTTCGGGCCAACGATCGATAGCGGTTTTTACTATGACTTTGAAATGGAAGAACCGCTCACCGAAGAGGACTTTCCGGCAATCGAAGAAGAGATGCGAAAGATCATCAAGCTGGACGAGCCGTTCGAGAGGATCGAGCGTCCTCGAGACGAAGCAATTCAGATCTGCCAAGATATGGAACAAGACTTGAAAGTCGAGCATATCAGTGAAGGCTTGTCCGATCATCCCAGTCTTTCGTTTTATCAACAAGGCGAATTTCTGGATCTTTGTCGGGGGCCCCACGCGCCGTCAGCCGGTTCCATTGGTGCGTTCAAACTGCTCTCGATTGCAGGTGCTTACTGGAAAGGCGATCAGTCCAGGCAGCAACTTCAACGGCTGTACGCGACCGCATTCTTCAAACAGGAAGATCTCGATGCATACCTTGAATTGGTTGAAGAGGCGAAAAAGCGCGATCATCGCGTCCTTGGCAAACGCCTCGGGTTGTTTCACATCGACGACATGGTCGGCCAGGGCCTGATCTTGTGGACTCCGAAGGGCGCGTTTATCCGCAGGCAGTTGCAAGATTTCATCTCAATGCATTTGAGTTGGCAGGGCTATGACGAGGTTTTCAGTCCGCATATTGGCAAACTGGAGCTTTACAAAACGAGTGGGCACTTTCCGTATTATCAAGAGAGTCAATATCCGCCGCTGGTCCATCGCGAACAACTTTCCAAGATGGCTGAAGATGGCTGCTCGTGCGGAGAACTGGCCAACAAGATGAAAGATGGCGAGATCGACGGTTATTTGCTCAAGCCGATGAACTGTCCACATCACATCAAGATCTACTCGTCGCAGCAGCGATCGTATCGGGATCTGCCGATTCGGCTGGCAGAATTCGGAACGGTCTATCGGTGGGAGCAGTCCGGTGAAATCGGGGGTCTGACTCGTGTGCGTGGATTCACACAGGACGATGCCCACTTATTTGTGACTCAGGAACAACTCGCAGATGAACTAATCGGATGTATCGAGCTTGTAAAGATTATCTTTGGCGCAATGGGCATGGAAGATTATTCCGTGCGCGTCGGATTGCGCGATGCGGACAGCAGCAAATACGTGGGCGATCCCAAGAATTGGGACTTGGCGGAACAAGCTTGTCGGGAAGCTGCGGCAACATTGGGCAAACCGTTTACCGAGGATCCTGGTGAAGCTGCATTTTACGGACCCAAGATCGACTTTATTGTTCGCGACTGCATCGGTCGGCAATGGCAGTTGGGAACTGTCCAGGTTGACTACAATTTGCCGGAACGATTTGAGTTGGAATATGTGGGCGCCGACAATCAGACCCATCGTCCGATCATGATCCACCGGGCGCCGTTTGGCAGCATGGAACGATTTATCGGCGTGCTCATCGAACACTTCGCCGGAACTTTTCCGCTTTGGCTGGCTTACGAACAGGCACGAGTGATGACCGTGAGCGATAAATCGGAAGAATACGGACAAGGTGTCTTGAAAGAGCTGCAACAGGCCGGAATACGGGCCAAGGGTGATTTCAGGAGCGAAAAACTGGGTGCCAAGGTGCGCGATGCGCAACTTGATCGCATTCCCTACATGTTGGTTGTTGGTCCGAGAGACGCCGAAAACGGAACTGTCTCAATTCGCGACCTGGTCGATGGCCCGGTCGGCGATCTGCCGGTCGCGGACGCGATTAATAAGCTTCGTGACGAAATCGACCAGAGAGTTGTGAAGAAAACTTTCAAAAACGCCGTCGGAATTGGGGAATCGGAGGGGAGCGGTTCGGCTGGAGTTGGCGACTATTAGACTCGGTCTTTGCGAACTGGTTGAAATCGAATTGCACTTTTTTCAGTTGACTTTACTGGCTAAAGTAACGGATAACTGATACGTTTGACGTAACTCAGCTGCGGGCAAAAACCGCAAAAAAGCTGAGTTCCGATCATCTTCATCTCACAAAAAGGAAACTGACATCGACCGAAAAAGCAATCGTATTAACGAACAGATTAGAATTACGCCCGTTCGCGTAGTTGACCAGGAAGGAAATCAACTAGGAATCATTCCAACTCAAGACGCCTTGGACAAGGCAAAGGAAGCTGGCCTCGATCTTGTTGAGGTCGCTGGCGACGCAAAACCGCCTGTTTGCCGAATCATGGATTTCGGCAAATTCAAATATGACAAAGCTAAACGTCAAACCAAGAGCAAACAGCATCAGACGAAGCTAAAGGAAATCCGGGTTCGACCCAAAACGGGTCAGCACGATATCGATTTCAAAGTCAAAAAAGCGATTGGATTTCTTGAACACAACGACAAGGTTCAAGTCACCGTCCTATTCCGTGGTCGGGAAATGGCTCACATCAGCGAAGGACGCAAAGTGATGGAGGGCATCATCGAGCAACTTGCCGAACATGGGAAAGTTGAGAGCACACCATCCCAACAATCGCGCCGCATGATCTGCACGATCGCTCCCAAATAACAGTGAACAGTCGGCGGCATCAGTCCGCGGCCAACAAAAAAAACGCCGCAACCAGAAGTTGCGGCGTTTCCTTTTTTTTTACTGGTTTTTCAACCGATTTAATGTAAAGTCTGCGACGTTGGGTTTCAAGCGTTACTTACGACAACGCTGCAGGTTATGTTGGAATCGCTGTTAGTAACAGAACTCGAGCCCGGCGTATCCACCATGGAGTAACAATGCGTTATCAGAGGAAGTACGAGTGATCTGCCAGACATCGGTGTAGTCGTATGGAATCTGTCCATCCGCCAAAGCAACACCAGAAACGCCGACCGCTCGGTAACCTACCACGGCTCGTGACTTTGACGAGAGTTGGAAGATCAATCCCAATTCCAGTTCACCCAGGAACGCGAGATCGTCTTTTTGATCCGACAAATTGTAGTCGTCACCTGCATTTGCTCCGGAACCGATTTGCGCGTAAGCGCCCAGGTCGTCCAGGACGTACTGACGGGCGTTGATTCGGTTGTTATAGATGCCCATCTTTGTTCCGGCGCTCAATCGCCAACGGTTGGTCAAGCAGTATTCTGTGCTTCCACCCATTTGGAAACCGAGCAGCGTATTGTCAACTTCTGACCCGTACAAAAGCGTGGCTGGGTAGGCACCAAACGTCGAATCGGAGCTGAAACCCAGGGTTTCGTCAAACTCGAACCAACGGAACCCTGCCATTACTTCTACGTTAGCCTGACGACCATGACGTGACCTAAAGCATCCGGCATTTCCGAGCAAGTTGAATTCAATATTTTGGATATTGGTGTCCCGGAAGACCGTTTGCACGTCGCCTTGTTGAAAGATATCCCAGACATTGGCTCCACTTGCAACGTGGTTAATCTGATCGAGACCGCGCCAGTCGTTGGATACGTAAACAGGTGTTCCTGTCAGCGAGGAAGTTGCCGTATCAGGATATAATCCCCAGTAACGAGCTTCCCAACCACGGTTGTTGCAGTTACGTTTCTGCAAAGAAACGTCCACGCCACCGAAGTTATCGTGATCAGCATCGGTCGTGTAAAGCCGACCGCCCGCTGCGTTTTGACTGACGCTGCGGTGCCCTTCGTAATCGCGATCAAAGATCAGCCCGCTAATTCCAACAACAAAATTCGAGCCGTTGCCAGTGGATTGGGCAACACCGCAGTTACCTGTGGCACAGTCGCCGATACCATACGAGGCAACTCCGGCGTCGGCTGAGATCACAGCAGCTGGGACCGCGGGTGCGGGTGCTTCGGGCACTGCAGCGCCCGGGTCAACCGTGGGTGCAACACTTTGATCGACCGGTGCATCCTGCGTATAGAAATCGCCGTTGGATACGGAAGTCGTTGGGGTCGTATAGGCGGCCCGGCCCGGTCTCGCTCCGTATCCATTCGTCGGATAACCAGCTCGGGACAAAATCGATTGATAGGAACCAATTTCAGACAATTGGCCCATGTCGTTTTGTGCAGCGGCTGGACTGATCATGGCAACGGTTACGATGACCGCCATCCACGAATGCCAATAACGTTTCATAACAAACTCCTTTTTGTACGAATCACTTCTGCTGCTACACAGCAACTTTGGTGGGTCTCAGTTATAATCTGCCAGTCGGTTGTGCAATGAGCTTTGCACCCGCAGTACGGGTGAATTCATCACAAAGTCTGTTAGTGACATCGTCCTGATATTTGGATCAGTCAAAGCGAAGTTACAACTGTTCTGGCAAATACATGAACTACTAGCATCGCAATCTTCAATCTCGATACATCGCTATTTAGCAAAACAGACTCAGTAATAAACGCGACCTGTATCTTGCAGAAAGTTTCGCCAACCGGTACGCCTTAACAGAAAAAGGCCCTTGGAACTCGATTGGTCATCGCACAGTTTGACTGATCGTTAGTCGGTCCGTTTTCGCAATCCCGTCAGACTATTACAAACGTGACGGTTATCGAACAAAGTGAATCTGTAACGCCACAATTCGATTAGGTCGGTCGATTGGATGGTCGCGAATTTCTCAAAAGAACGCGACAATTTGAATGAGACTGCAAAAAGGATTCCATCAGTTGTCCGCAGCAATTTTCAGGTCGTTCACATGCAAAAGAGCTTTGAAATCCACCTCGACTTCTTTGAAAACAGCGGCCGAATTCTCGCCCCGATCAACAATCGTTATCAGCCGATCGACAATCAATCCGAAATCTCGCGCGTGTTGAATCGCCTTTAACGAACTGCCTCCGGTTGTAATCACGTCTTCCAGAATCACAACTCGATCGCCAGCCGCAACAGGTCCCTCGACCTGTTTTCCGGTTCCATGAACCTTGGCCTCTTTGCGAACAATAAACCCGCGCAGGTCGTGGCCATGCTGCCAGGCGCGGGTGATCACCGCTGCCGTGATCGGATCAGCTCCAATTGCCATCCCTCCGACCGCGTCCGGCATGTCTTCGTTGATGAGTTCAAGAATACCCTCGGCAATCAGGTTCGCAGCTTGCCCGTCAAGCGTGAGCCGACGACAGTCGAGATAGAAACTGGCTTTTTGCCCGGAAGCGAGCGTAAAGTCGCCAAATTCAAGTGCCTTTTCGTGAACCAGTTCGATAAGTTTTTGTCGGTCGTACAAGGATGTTCGCCTTTTGTTTGCCCGGATGGGATGGGCTCTCGCAATTGGGAGCCGAACATTAACAATATGTTGATTAGCCCGGAGTCGTCAACCTTGTGAATCTGAAGCACTTTGCCTCAGGATGGAGCTCAAACTGAATAGTCAAACGCAGAAATCGGCGATCGTTTTTGTGGCAGACCGTGTTAATACCGCGATGTTACCCGCTTATGGTAACACAACGATCGACACGCCTAATCTGAACCACCTCGCCGCACAGTCAGTTCTTTTTGACTTTGCCATCTCGGATTCACCCGATTTACTGAGAGGAACGCGTTCGATCTGGCACCGCTCGCACGCAGCAAACGAACAAGCCGAGCATTCCCATCTTGCGACTCGGATTGCCGAAAAGGGGATCCAATCGATACTGTTGACCGATGAGACTGAGCTGGCCGCGAGTCCAATGGCTGCTGAGTTTGACCGTATCGTCAAAATCGAGTCACCCAGCCCAATTCAGCTCGCCGAGGAGCCAAGTGAATCCTGGTTGGCCAGCTTTTTTGCTCAGACACTGGACCTTGTCCAGCAACTTGAACCAGGCAGTTTGCTTTGGGTTCATTGCAGAACATTGGCTGGACCGTGGGATGCTCCCTACGCTTATCGAGCCCGGTTGGCCGATGACGAGGACCCGGATCCGCCGCACGAGGTTGAGCCTCCCAGCGGCTGGTTTGATCAAGCGTCGGATTCTCCCGATATCTTGCTTGGCCATCAACAATGCTGTGCCGCACAACTTGTTTTATTTGATCAGTTTTTAGGTGTGCTGTTGGATCACATCGCGACGAACGAATCGAATTTGTTCAGTTTTTTGTCGACTCGTGGTTATCCGTTGGGTGAACATGGCCAGATTGGGGACCCCATGAATCTGAATTGCGAGTCGATTCACGTTCCTTACATGATTCGCTGGCCCGACGTGAAGTACGCTTTTCGCAGCCAAAGCCTCATCCAACCATCTTCGCTTCATGACGTGCTGTGCGAGTGGTTTGAAGTTGAACTCACCAATACAGCTTCATTTTGCACCCAAGTCCTTCCCGATCCCAATGCGGAGGCCGTTGTTGCGATCCTTGATCAAGCTCAGTCGATCCAAACCCTTTGCTGGAAACTGATTCGCTCAAACGGAACGGGTGAAAGACGGCTAAGCCTGTTCAAAAAGCCAGACGACCGCTGGGAGGTGAATGACGTATACGATCGTTGCCCTCAAGTCACCCCTGGGCTGGAAGCGCTGTTAGATGATTGCCTCAAAAAATTAAAACATGGCGAGCCGCTAGAAATTTCCATTGAACCGGAGCTAGCAGCCGAAGGTTGAACAACTGAGTACTGGGTACTGAGTACTGGGAACTGCTAACTGGCAATAGCGGGCTTCTCTGCTATCCGATCAATGCTATCACGCGTGTCGATTTGATCTGGTTTTCCCTTAAATCGCCTGATAGATTCCGCGGCCCCAATGTACTACATTCCGCCGCTTCCCCAGTTTTCAGGATGGTTGAATGCTCGGACAAGGACGTCCGAATTCAAGATTACAAT
>CAMYNE010000111.1:0-8099 GCA_947259675.1 uncultured Pirellulaceae bacterium | reverse complement strand
CTGCGCTTTGCTGCGGTTGGGGAACATCGTCTCCAAGCGCTATTCAAGGCCAAATCCTTGAACCTGTGACTCGTTCGCCAGTTTCCACAAAACCAACTCTGCGTTCTTCAACCAGGAAATCGATGCGATTGAGGATTTCATGGGGGGGAGGCGTCGAGCAAACCTGGCAGGGAAGTTTGCGCGTCAGTGGTGGCACGTTATCCGAATGTCAGTCGTTATCGTTGAATACGGATTCACCCGGAGCAATTCAGCTGATTAATGAAGCCATTTCTATTCGTCAACCGAGCCCAAGCAGTTATGGTGGATTCGACGTGACACTCGACGGTTACGAGGATGCTCTTATCGAAGTCGAGCTTTATCCGTCGGACCGGCCAGATGAGAGATTTCAAGAATCAATCGAGTTTTCTCAACTGCTGAGTGGAACTCTGAATCTTGATATCGATCAACAGCAGAACCAGATTACATTCGCTCGGGCTCCTGGGGACCAATTACGGATCGACATCGCCCAGCCAAGCCAGGTATTTAAGCCCGGTGAGATGATGTCGCTGGGAATCACGCCCAACCTGACCGGAATTGCCGCCCGGTCAGCCAATTGCCGGCTGAAAATCGTACCGGCGCGAAAGACCGCGCCGACTATTTGGACTCGAACGTTTGAGTTCACCTTGGATGAAGAAGGCTCAGGTCGTCGAGAGCGTCTTGAATTGCCCATGCCGGGAACCGAAGGCGTATACGATTTGATCATTGAACTCGATCCCAACTGGTACCAGGTTCCATTCAACAACCGAAAACAATCCGTTCGCCGCACGATCCAGCTGGTTGTTTTGGACAAAAAAGATCCGATCAACACCCCTGACGAGGACTGGAGGAATTTTCTGACGATAGATCCGACGAATGGTCGAGTGCTGACTCGTTCAACCAATGCGTCTTTGGTGCAACTCAACCGCTTGATCACCGCGACGAATAATCGACCATTGGGTAACAACAAATTCCAATCCATTCAAAATGGTGAGGAGATCGTAGGTCAGCTTGATGTGGGTGGTTGGCACGCTATTCCACTTGCAATCAACAAACGAGGTATGCCGCATATCGTCGAAATCGAGTTCCCTTCCGACCAGCCGATGGCAATTGGCACGAGCATCATCCAGACCGACCCGGCCGGCCAGATTCCATCCGTGGGTTTTGATTCTGGCCTGGTTATCCCCGACTCCATTGTGCGACCTGAGCCCACTGGCGACGCATCGGTGATGATGAAACATCGAATCGTTTTCTGGCCAAACACAGAAAATCCATATCTTCTAATCGCCAATCGCCATGAAAAACTGCCCGCCAGAATCGGAAAAATCCGAATTCTCCACGGCCCGAGACGTTTGCCTGATCAGGACGTTGCGATCCGTTTTGATTCGGACTCCAGGGAGTTTATGGCGTTCTATGAAATGCCTCTTTTCCCTGAAAACTTCGGCTCGGATGAGGTGGTTGATCCGGTCATCCAGCAACCTCTCGACGACTGGCTGACTTTTTACCTTGGAGCTGATCGGTTCGTACAGTACCTGAAGGCCAACTCATACGTTGGCGCTTATATTACCGTCGCCATTGACGGTAGCGCGATCTATCCCAGTCAATTGCTGGATCCAACCCCCAAGTTTGACAGTGGCGTTTTCTTTGACAACGGGCAAGACCCGAAACGCAAGGACATTTTGGAAATGCTGTTCCGAATGTTCGACAGGGCGGGGCTCAAGTTAGTGCCAACATTGGCTTTCACCGCTCCATTACCGGAAATCGAAGCGATTCGTCGGCAGGCTGGCTCCAAAAATGAATTTGATTTAATCAACTTTCGTGGACAACAACGAACGAACGCTCAAAAAGGCTTGCCGATTTACAACCCGCTTAATGTCGAAGTTCAGCGGGCCGTAACTCGAGTCGTTGAAGAGTTGGCTGAGCGCTATCGAGACCACGATTCTTTCAACGGTCTCGCTATTTCGTGTCGTCCTGATACGTACACTCAACTGGCTGGCATGCAATGGTGTTACGACCGCATCACCATCGGTCGCTTCAGGACGATCGTCAATTCCGATGCGACAGATGAAGCCTTCACCAACGAACTGATCAGTAGTCGCAAGCAGGAATGGTTGAATTGGCGTGCCGAACAAATGACTGCCTGGTACTTGCAGATGCTCCAGAGCATTCAACGCCACAAGTCCGATGCGAAGCTGATTCTTGCTCCGTCCGACATCTATCAAAACGAAGAAATCTCGTCCGCACTCAGTCCGAGTCTGCATTTGCCACCTGATTTTGACGGTGCCATGTTACAACTTGGATTCAGCCGCTCACTTCCAACAACAAACCCTGACCTCGTATTGTTGAAACCCCAGCGGATTGCGCCCAATCAATCACTCGCGTCCCAACGAGTTGAAATTCAGACGATGTCGTCCAAACAAGCCGGGGACTTTTTCCGTCAAGGCAATTACCGAGGAAATCTGATCTCCAGCCGAATCTCATGGGCCCATTTTTCTGAGCTTCAAGAACAGACCGAGATCGGCAACCAATCTGCACCATTGATCAGGCTGCAACAATTGTCTCCCGCCGGTGCGTGGAACCGAAAACGTTTTGCGATGACTCTGCGGGACAACGATTCGAACGTGTTCATCGACGGTGGAATTCTGATTTCGAACGGCCAGGAGAGCCATCGACGCGAATTCATGAAGGTATTCTGCCAGTTACCGAATGTTCGATTCACGGATGTTAACCCTAAGTTCGAAACTGAATCCAAAAGCCCGATTGCCGTCCGCCAAGCCAAAGTTGGAGATGGGTGGTTTTTCTACGCCGTTAACAGTTCACCATGGCCCGCAACATGTAAGATTAACTTGGCGCATGCCGATGCCAACAATATTCGCTCGCTTTCGAACGTCCGCTTCAGCCGGCAAAACGGCTCGGCAAATTTTGAATTTGAAATCGAACCCTTTGGATTGGTTGGTGGCGTGGCCAATGACACGAAGACGTCTATCTTGGATTTTGCGGTTCAGTTCCCGGATAACGCTGAACAGCCTTTGAGAACTCATTTACAAGCTTTACAGTCCAAACTGGTTCGAGCAAGCAAGGTACCGCCCCTCAATGCACTTGCCAATCCTGACTTTGAAGTTAGTGGCCAGCCGTCGCTCGAGGGTTGGGACTTCGGTGGCCAATCGACGCAACGCATCAGAATCGACAATCAACAAGGACACACGGGTTCTTCTTCGCTGATCGTCGCCAGCGATGGACCAACCGTCTGGATTCGCAGCAGTGCTTTTGCCGCGCCGGAAACGGGCCGGCTGTCCGTTTCGGTCTGGTTACGGACAGACGACCCCGAAAATCAACCGCCGTTGAGACTTGCATTAGAAGGTCACACCGCCAACGCCGATTATTATCGTTTCGGCTCCATCGGAGCCTTAGCACCAGCCTCGGCAACGAAACGTGTCGAAGGACATTGGCAGCGATTTGCCGTTCACTTCGACGATTTGCCGATTCAGGGAATTGATGATCTTCGCATCGGTTTCGATTTGATGGGACCTGGTCAAGTCTGGATCGATAATGTCGAGGTCTACGATCGTTGGTTCGACAGCAACGATACAAAAGCAATTACCCAGCTGTTGGCGACTGCTGGATTACTGTTGTCGGATCCAGAGAACATCGATCAATGCAGAAAAATTCTTAACGGCTATTGGCCAAGATTCCTTGACGAGTATTTTCCGGATCTTGTTGCACCTGCAAAAGACGGCTCGGTCAAACCATCCCAGACACCTGAAGCCAGAACAGTAAAATCTTCGAGAACTCGTCCAGCGATTCCAAGAAAAAGAAGTTCTTTTCGATAGAGCAGGTTCAAAATTGATTTGCACTTGTGTCTTCCTGAACCGAGGCACGAGGTGAAGGATCTACGTGAACCGTCCTGAACCGAGGCACGAGGTGAAGGATCTACGTGAACCGTCGAGAGATTCTTCAGTCGCAAGCTCCTTCAGAATGACAAAAGCTGAATACCAATTTTGAAATGCTCTAGTTGGGTAGCGCCATATTCGGTTCCTCGCACGGAAAAACACGATGTTTCGTGCAGCTGTGAGCGGCAAGGCGCTAGCCGCGGGTTCGATGCAGAAAAACCGGCGGCTAGCGCCTTGCCGCTCATAGAACATGGCGCTGTCCAACCAGTATTGGTTACGCGTCCGATGCTGAAGGGAATCCCACCGATTTGGTGATGAGATCTGCAAGTTCTTGTTCGCCCTCCACGAATTCGATGTGAATTAGTAAAGCGTAGAGTGGCAAGCGACCCAGCTGATTGACGCCAAGTTTGACCAGATCTTTATGCGTGCAAACGATCGTGTCAACGCGGAGTTGATCGGCAACGGACTCGATCGACTTGATATCCTCCGGCGAGTACAGATGGTGATCCGGAAAATCGAGTTGCCGCACAACCGTTACGTCCAGCTGCAAGAGAGAGTGCTCGAAGCCTTTGGGATTTCCAATCCCGCAAAAAGCCAGTACTTTTTTCCCCTTCAAATCTCGAATCGGCATCGTTCGACCGTTGTATTGCAACCATTGCTCGGCAACGGTCTTCGATCTCGCCCAAATTGCGTCTGGTGCGTAATGTTTTACCCGTTCTCGAATTTGATTTGTCGCCCGTGAATCAATGGTATTACAGCGTGTCAAGACTATGGCGTCAGCCCGGGAAAGATTTGACAGGGGTTCGCGGAGCAGTCCGCGGGGCAACAATCTGTTGTACCCAAATGGTAGCGTTGCATCGATCAGCACGATATCAAGATCGCGTTTAAGTTGGCGGTGCTGAAAGCCGTCGTCAAGTAAGATCACTTGAGACTGCATTTCATCGATTGCGATTTGAGCGATTTTGGCTCGATCAGCGTCCTGTAGGTGAGGAACATCAGGCAAACGATGTTCCAGCTCAAGGGCTTCATCGTTTTGGCCACCGCTGGTGTTGGTTTGACCGTAGCCGCGACTGACAATTGCAAAACGCAGCGAACACGAACGAAGCAATACGGAAACCCACATCACCATTGGCGTTTTACCGGTCCCACCGGTCGTCAGGTTCCCGACTGAAATGACGGGAACGGAGACTTCCTTGACGCTGGATCGACCAGATTCAAATCGACGATTTCGCCACCATACGCCCAGCCGATAAAAGGGTGTCAAACAACCAAGGCCGAAACGAATCAGTATTGCCAACAGGCCTGACCGACGACCACTTACGATGTCCAACAATTTGGCCGAGTTGATCATCAGCGAATCAAGCCTTACGAAACACCCGAAATTATTCGCGAAAACTAGCAGAACCGATTTCGAGCGTCAACGACTTAAAGGAAACTCACAGATAGTTGCGGATCGTTGCAAACCGTTAGATAATTTGCGGTGCATGATGGTCTCGCTTGACCGTTCCACGTCGCGTCGGACAAGATTGTTAAGCCACACTACCCAAAATTTTGAAAATAGAGTCTTAAATCCAGAACGCCGTCGATTTGCCCACCACAACACCCGCTCAAGCCGAAGGCATTTTCTAACATGAACGAAACCGATACGAACCAGTCTGATCCACAAACCGAACGCAGTTGGGTCAGCCTTTCTCGAATTCAACGACGGGTAGCGGGTGTGCTTGTGGAAAAATCCAAAACTACTCCTTCGGCATATCCAATGACCCTCAACGCAATTAAAGTCGCATGTAATCAAAGAAGCAATCGCAGTCCTCAAATGAATCTGGAAGAGGAAGAAGTCGAGGACACACTAGGCGAACTGAGATTGCTGGGCGCAGTGACGGAGATGCATTCTGGTGGACGCGCGCTAAAATATAAACACGAGCTTTATGATTGGTTCGGTGTTGATAAGGCTGAACTGGCAATCATGGCCGAACTATTGCTTCGCGGCGAACAGTCGCTGGGTGACCTGAGGTCGCGTGTGGCGAGAATGGAAAAAATCGCCGGACTAGACGAATTAAAACCGATCATTGCCCGGCTGTTAGAGAAAGAGCTGATGGTTGAGATAACTCCACCGGGACGCGGGCAGATTGTTACTCATAATGTTTACAAACGAGAAGAACTCGACGGGATTCGAGCCAACTACGTTGACGGGGTACCACAAGGAGCAGGGGACGGCCATCGTCATCGCGAGACATCTGCACCTTCTGATCCCGGTTTGGCAGGAAAGATCGAGCAGTTGGAGAGCCAGGTTGAAAAGCTTTGGCAAACGGTCAATGAGTTACAGAATGAACTTCAAGAATTGAAGTCATAAACCGTCGTACCTGCACATTCGTCGAATATCCAAGAACTGAATAAATCGAGATTGCAAACCGCTTTGTTGCAAGCCGTCCTCGAATTGGCAAATGATGGCCAACTTTTGTTTTCTTGGTAGCTAGTCGATAGCGTTGCACCGATGTCATGGAAAAGCGTTGGTTCCGGCGCTCAAAATATCTTCGCCGATTGGATTCGACCCGTCCCCAACATCATTAATAGAGAACATGCGTTTCACGCCAACCATCGGCGTTGGTTCATTTGGATCAGTCAAAAGAAGAAAACCCCATGATTACAAACATCTTCAAACTTCTCGTTGGTTTGCTGTTCATCGCAGCTATAACGACTGCTGTGTCGGCTCAACAACCGTTTGACAACTTGCCGACGGAACAGCCTCAAGACCCACCGCCACAAGACCAAGAGCCAATCCGCATCCCAACGGATAGCGCGGCTCCCGGAAGTGCGTTTACTGATCCACAAGCCGATTTCATGGACCAGGAGCCAGATCAAAGTGTCGAGGTCGACGAAAGATATGCCGGTTGGCAGGCCGCAGGTATCGGCACCAATGGTGGACGATTGAGCAACACACTTCGAGCCAGCTGGGTAATGGCCGACTCGAACGGATTGATTCAGGGCACGGTACGCGGCATTGACGGCGCAGAAACGCGTGGGATGCTCATCTATCTGCTGAATCAAGGGCGATTGGTATTCAGAGTTACGACTGACGATCAGGGCAATTTTGAGTTAAACAACGTTGTCGAAGGCGCCTATTCGTTAGTGGGAATTGGCGACAACGCATTCTTCTGCTTTTCATTTAATGTTTTACATCACGCCGAGCGCGAAAACGTCAATGCTCCGACGCGACTCGACGTGACCGCATTTCAGAATAAGACAACGATCAACAACGACTGGATTCAGTTCTTTGCTCCACAAGTGATTTTTCGCGTTTTCGGGCGATACAGTGTTGAAGAAGGCGCCGCCGATCCTGCGTCGCTATTGGGATTCGAAGGTCTTGCAAATCATCAACCGGCAGCCGCTCCTGCAACATCGATCAACAGTCACCAAGTCGTCAAAACGGCAGACGGTCGTTTACTTGGTCGAGTTCACCAACTCAATTCGTTGAGCGGACGCCCCGTCAATCTTCGCTTCACCAAAGTCATGTTGCTTCAATACGACAATGTGTTTGACTCTACCACCATCGATAATTACGGCGTTTTTGAATTTGATGGCACACCGGAAGGCCAATACGCCTTGGTTGCGGCCAGTGTTGACGGACTGGGTTGTATCGGAATCGATGTCGCTGAACCCAGCCCGGGAGCGATCCTGGACGACGATGAACTTGGCGCATCTGTATTTGATTTCTGTATGGCGACGTCCGAATCCGTTGGCTGGCTGAATCACGTAGCAAGTGAGCTGGCCTACGAACGAGCCATCCTTGCGCCTCGACCGTATAAGCCGGACCCCCCACCTTGCATCATTAACGCCGCTTGCCTTCTTAATAAACAACCGCCAGGGTTACTTCGTGGATTATCGAACGCAACTAACAACTGGTTTGATCGAAAATTCTACGGTGAAACTGAATCAGACTATAATAATAACGGCAATCGTGGAGGCTGCGGTTCCGGTTGTCCAGGTGCTGGATGCGGTTGCTCCGGCGGCGTGAATGGTTGCCCAGGCGGTGACTGCGGTTGCTCCGGCGGCACCGGCGGAGGATGCGGTCCCGGTTGCCCAGGCGCTGGTTGCGGTTGCTCAGGCGGCGTCAATGGTTGCCCAGGCGGTGACTGCGGTTGCTCCGGCGGCACCGGCGGAGGATGCGGTCCCGGTTGCCCAGGCGCTGGTTGC